>VYDF01000243.1:0-8694 GCA_009843565.1 Acidimicrobiia bacterium
CAATTTTCCCTATCGAAATCAGGGCCGCCGACCCCCTGACCGGGCTCCCAAACTGCTTGCCTTCTTGCATGAGGAGATTCCGGTCATTGCCATCCGAATGGGAGCCAACTCCGGGAAGCTCGTGCTGGGTGGCCGGTCGATGGGTGGGAGGATGTGCTCGATGGCGGTGGCTGAGGGGATGCCGGCCGCCGGTCTGGTGCTGTTGAGCTACCCGCTGCATCCGCCGAAGAAGCCTGAGAACCTGCGGATCGAGCATTTCCCAAATATCAACGTTCCTTGCCTATTCATCTCGGGCGACCGCGACCCCTTTGGAACTACCGAGGAGTTCGCCACCCATCTGCCCGCCATCAAGGGACCGGTGACAACCGTGTGGCTCGAAGGCGAGGGCCACGACCCGAAAAAGGCCGATGCCGAGATCGTGGCCGCGATTGCTGGCTGGCTGGAGACTCTCTAGGCGTCCTCGGGATTGAGTTCCTCCAATGATCTTCTGGTGGTCTCGGGGTAGAACATGAGCACGAGGATGGCGACGAGAATTGGGCCCGCTATCAGGATGGTGAACGCGGTGCCATAGCCCCAGGCGTCAGCCATCACCCCGGCGGCTGCCAGCCCGGCAGCACTGCCTGCCACACCGGCCATGCCAAGCAGTCCGTTGGACTCCGATCGGCGTATGGTGCCGAACAACTCCGCTCGGTACACCCCCAGGGTGGGCACCGTGGTGGCAGTCATGAAGGTGCCAATTGCGATCAGAACCCACATTGGCCAGCCAGCCAGGGTGAAGTGCCACAGGGCGAACAACGCTCCGCCGCTCACGCCGACCGAGGCAAGGATCCGCCGGCCCCGAAGGTCGGCCAGCTTGCCGGCGATGAGCATGCCCGGACCCGCGGTCCAAGCAGTGAGCAGGGTGAAGATTGTGATCTTGGTGGCGCTAAATCCCCGTTCGTCGCGCAAGAAGTCGTTTTGCAGTTGAGAGGCGGGAGCGGCGAATACCAGGACGGCAAACGAGGTCACGGCTAGTAGCACCATTCGAAAGCGGTACTGCCTTGGTGGTCTAGTTCGAGGTTGTCGACGGGCGGTTTCGAAGCGCTGAGATTCAGGCAGCCTGCGGGCCGCGAACAACACCAGGGGCAGTCCGGCCAGCGCAATCACGAAGCTGAGCCGCCATGCAGTAACCCCCAGATCGGCAAGGGGAACGGAACCGACCGCAATTCCTGAGCCCAGCCCCGCGGCCAATCCCAGCATGGAGGCCACAAAGGCCCGGGAGCCGGCGGGGGCTTCTTCGAGGGCGAACACAAAGATGAGCAGGGCCATGGCGTGGGACAGCCCCCGAGAAATTGCTTGGACCGCGGTCAAGGTGGCCAGGTTGGCAACCAGGGATGTCGCCGCCGAGGCCATGATCGCACCGGTCGCGGCGTAGAGCAGAGTGCGGCGCCGACCCTTCCGGTCGGAGAGCGCGGCCACGGCCACCGTGATCAGGATGCTGAGTCGGATCAGCGACAGGGCGAATCCCGCAGCCGATTTGCTCTCTCCGAACTCGTCTCGGGCGAAGGTGATCGTCTGGCCCAACAGTGTGCCCAAGAAACCGGCGATCACTGCCAGTGTGGCCAACAAGGCCACTATCCGAGCCTGCCGGGCGGTGAAACGGTCGGGAGGGTGCCACCAGGGAAGGTCCCGTCCTTGGCGCAGGGCACGACTGACGGGGATGGTGAACAGCACCCACCACACTGGGATAGCCAACCGGAAGTCGAACTGCTCGGTGATCTCTACTCGGTTCGAGCCCATCGGCTCGACGGTGACCGTGCGGCGGTAGCGATCAACTGGCCCCTCAGCAGCGTTGAAGACCCCATCGCCTTCGGCGCGCTCCAAAACAATGTCGCTACGGGGGGTCAGCAGGCCATCGGGGCCGTTCAGTACGCCATCGGCAGCATCGGCGCTCAGGACGCGACGAGAGATCACTCGGGGCATGGGATGGAGAGCAGTCTACTTTTGATGTTCGTCGTGATAACTGCGCAGTTGGGAGCGCGGGCACCATACTTGTCGGGTGGACCGCATCCATCAGGAGGAGTTCGATCAACAGGATCGCATCGAGGTGCGGGCCCGTGGCCCCCTAGAGGGGTCAGTGACTATCAGCGGGGCCAAGAATTCGGTGCTGAAGCTCATGGCCGCCTGCCTGCTCACCGAGGGTGCGTTCACAATCCGCAATGTGCCCGACATCGACGATGTTGGGGTGATGGCCGATGTTCTGCGGTCAATGGGAGTCTCGGTCAACCGGTTTGACGACGCCCTCATCATCGAGCGTCCCGCCGTCATCAACCCCGAAGCGCCATATGCGTTAACCGAACAGTTGCGGGCCTCCACTGCGGTGCTGGGTCCGCTCCTGGCCGGCGCTGGCCACGCCCGGGTCGCCCTGCCCGGCGGCGACGATTTCGGCCCCCGCCCCATCGACATGCACATTGCCGCGCTGGAGGCCATCGGCTGTCGCTTCGAGATCTCCGGAGGCGATGTGCACGCCACCGCCGACAACCTGGTGGGCAGCCCGGTTCTGTTGGAATTCCCCAGCGTGGGCGCCACCGAGAACGTGATGATGGCTGCTGTGCGGGCCAAGGGCACCACGGTGATAGACAACGCCGCCCGAGAGCCGGAGATCGCCGATCTGGCCAGATTCCTGAACCACATGGGCGGCCAGGTGACCGGGGCGGGCACGTCCACCATTGTGGTGGAGGGAGTAGATGAGCTGCACCCGGCCGAGCACACCGCCATGAGCGATCGTATTGAGGCGGCAACGTTTCTGGCCGCTCTTGGAGTGGCCGGCGGTGAGATAACCCTGCGGGGTGCCCAGCCCGACCACATGGCGATGCCGTGCCGCAAGCTGAGCGAAATGGGAGTGCGGACTTCGTCGGACTCAGAGGGGATGTGGGCTATGAGCAACGGCCGCCTGCGGTCGGCTGATGTGTCCACCTTGCCTTATCCAGGTCTGCCCACCGACTGCAAGCCATTGCTGGTGGCCATGCTGTCGGTGGCCGAAGGAGTGGGGATAGTGACAGAGAACCTGTTCTCGGGCCGGTTCCGCTACGTGGACGAGCTGTTGCGCATGGGTGCCGATATCCGCACTGAGAGCCACCATGCGGTGGTCAGAGGGGTAGAGCGCCTCAGCGGTGCGCCGGTGCGGGCACCCGATATCCGGGCCGGCGCAGCTCTGGTGGTGGCCGGATTGGCGGCCGACGGAGTGACCGTGGTGTCCGACCCCCACCACATCGACCGGGGCTATGAGAATCTTGCCGGCAAGCTCACTTTGCTGGGGGCCGACGTCCGCCGCGTGAGGCCCGTCGATTAGCCAGGAACAACAAGCCGGCCAACAAGGCCAACGGCGCGGCCACCAAGAGGATCTCGTCCCAACCTCCCTGATGGGCCAGTAATTCCATCAATTGGAGTTTGTCAGACCACCGTTGAGTTTAGGAAAGAGATCGGCGTGAAGGTTGGCGAATGGACCGCTTGCTGAGACAATAGGGAGGTGGAGCAAGCCGTCGCCCAGGTAATTGAGGCCATCCGCCCTGCGGTGCAGGCCGACGACGGAGACATCTTCCTGCGAGGAGTGGACGAGGATACCGGCGTGGTCACCGTGGAGTTGGTCGGAGCCTGTGTGAGCTGCCCGGCCTCGACGGTGACGTTGAAGGCCGGAGTGGAGCGGATTCTCAAAGACCGTGTGGACGGGGTCACCGAGGTGGTGAACGTGGGCCAGAACCTGCTGAGCGACGGCTCACCGGTGGGTTTGTAGTCGCTTTCTGAGCATGGTCCCGCAAAGAACCGACACTTGGTACGTCAGCTATGTGCTCATCGCTGCCAATGTGGCGGTGTTCATCGTCGGCTTGGCCATGGGAGACAGCCTGGGTGGCGCGAGCAGTGTCGACGGTCTGATTTTCGAAGCGGCCACCTGGGGACCGGCTATCGATGTGCTCAACGAATGGTGGCGGGTGTTCACCGGGGGTTTCCTGCACCATGGCTTGTTCCACCTCGCGGTAAACATGTTCTCGCTCTACATCCTGGGGTTGGCCTTGGAGCAATGGCTGGGCCGGACTGCGTTTGCAGCCGTGTACCTCTCCTCACTGGTCAGCGGGTCGTTCGGGGCACTGATCGAGACCCCGAACTCGCTGGTAGCCGGAGCATCGGGGGCCATTTTTGGGTTGATGGGCGCATATGCCGCTCTGTTGCTGGTTCACGGAGTGGGCTTGTTCCAGACTCCGATCGGGCCGATTCTGGCCATCAATTTGGTGATCAGCTTCACCGTTCGGGAGGTGTCGCTGGGTGGTCACCTTGGCGGTCTCGTAGGCGGTGCCATAGTGGGGGTAGCTGCGGCTCAGGCAATTCGCAAACAGCGGTACACCACCGCGATCCCTGTTCTGGCAGCTGTTGCGGTGGCCGCGGCCTCTTTCTTCGGCGCACTTTGGGCCGCAGGACGCTGGACTCAGGCGCTTTAGCTTGACGCGAACTGGGCCCGCAGTCTTTGGAGGTTGCGACGCCACACCCACTCGAGGACGCGTGCGCCGATGATGTCGCCCACCAGGCCCCCCATCCACCAGGGGAACTGGAGCTCCTCGGTCCAGCAGAATTCGGTGCGGTCAGTCCCCGCCGGTGCAAGGGTGAATCGTCCCTCACCGGTGACCAGGCCGGTGTGGCGCACACCGATGGCCTCCCTGTCGGCCCATTCGGTGACCACCATGGCGTCGTTGAGCCGGAAGGGACCGATCCTGGTGAGGCACTCGAAGGCGGTGCCCACTCCCTCGGTTTGGGCTCCCTGGAAGGAAATCGCCTCCGCATCGGCCATCCACTCGGTGTGAGAGTCGATACGGCGTACGTACTCCCACACGGCGTCCAAAGGCGCTTCGATGGTGGTAGAAACCCTGATCCTGGCCACACCCAGAGTCTAAGAGCGCCCCGTAGGGATGAGAGAAGCGACGACACCGTAGAATTCAGGCCATGACCAATGCAGACATCGAGTTCTTCTGGGATCCGATCTGCCCCTTCGCGTGGCTCACCTCTCGGTGGGTGACCGATGTCGCCCGCCAGCGGGACTACTCGGTGGACTGGCGGCTGATCTGCCTGTCGATCCTCAATGAGGACAGCGACTACGACAACTTCCCCGAGGGCTATAGGGACCTGCACAACAAGGGCCGGCGCATGCTGCGGGTGGCCCAAGCAGTGCGAGAGGAGCATGGCCCGGCGGCGGCGGGCGAGCTGTACACCGCCTACGGCGCCACCATCTGGAACCCCGACGCTGACATCCGTTCGGCCATAGGCGAAGTGGCCTCCGAGCAGCATCTGGCCGCGGCCCTGGACATGGCCGGTGTGTCATCGGAATTCGCCGCCTGGGCCGAAAGCGAATCGCTGGACGAAGCCCTGCGGGAGTCCACCATGGAGGCTCTGAGCCGCACCGGGCGGGATGTGGGCACCCCCATCATCACCTTTCACCACAACGGAGGCTCCACGTCGTTCTTCGGGCCGGTGGTGAGCCAAGTGCCACCCGCTCAGGAAGCCGTGCGGCTGTGGGACGCGGTGGTGACACTGGCCGAGTGGCCGTCGTTCGCCGAGTTGAAGCGCTCCAAGCGCGACGACCTGGTGTTCCCCCCGGTGTAGCCGAAGGGCGGTGGCAATGACATCTGGAGCGATCTCATATCTTGACAACGCCGCTTCAACCCCGCTGTGCTCGGAGGCGGTGGAGGCCATGGTTCCGTTGCACCGGGAGCTCTATGCCAACCCAACCGGAGCCCATCGCATGGCCCGGGACACTCGCCGCCGGATCGACGACGCTCGGGATGTGATGGCCGAGGCTCTGGGCTCGAAACCAGGGGAGATCGTGTTCACCGGCGGGGGCACCGAGGGCGACAACCTGGCCGTGGTTGGCCGGCACATGACAGTGGGCGGGGTGACGGTGTGCTCGGCCATCGAGCACCACGCGGTGTTGGAGCCGGTAGAGCACCTGGGCGGCCGGGTGGTGGCGGTAGACGCGGTCGGGGTAATCGATCTGGATGATCTGGCCGCGGCTCTTGGCGACGACGTGACCGTGGTGTCGGTGATGTTGGCCAACAACGAGACCGGCATGGTCCAGCCCTTGGACCAGGTGGCCGAGGCGGTGCGCGCTTCGGCCCCCAATGCGGTGCTCCATACCGACGCGGTGCAGGCCTTTCCCTGGATGGATGTGGCCACGCAGGCGGCGTGCGCCGATCTGATTTCGGTGAGCGCCCACAAGTTCGGCGGTCCCAAGGGTGTGGGGGCGCTGGTGGTACGCGACGGAGTGGAGTTGTCGCCGCTGCTGTTGGGCGGTGGCCAAGAGCGGGGGTTGCGCTCGGGCACCCACAACGCGGCCGGGATCGCCGGAATGGCCGCGGCCGCCGAAGTGGTGCTGAAGAGCCGAGCCGAGCAGGTGGTGCGGCTAGCCGGGTTGCGGGATCGGTTGGCAGACGGCGTGTTGGGCGCCGTGGAGGGCGCCGTGGAGACTGGGGAGCGGTCGGGCAAGGTGGCCGGATCGGCCCATCTGTGCTTCGAGGGCATCGAGTCGGAGGCGTTGTTGTTCCTGCTGGAGGATGCTGGGGTGTACGCGTCGGCAGCGTCGTCCTGCTCCAGCGGGGCTCAGGACCCGTCGCATGTGCTGGCGGCCATGGGGTACGACCGGATGCTGGCCGGGGGATCGCTGCGGCTATCGCTGGGCTATGAGACCACCGACGCCGATATCGACCAGGCCCTGGCGGTGATCCCCGGCGCAGTGGCCCGACTACGCGAATACGGCAAGGGCTGAGCCATGCGGGTTTTGGCGGCTATGTCGGGGGGCGTGGACTCCTCGGTGGCCGCAGCCATACTGGCCGAGCAGGGCCACAACGTGGTGGGAGTGACCCTCAAGCTGTGGGGAGGGGAGTCGGACACCGGCTGCTGCTCGGTTTCGGATGTGGAGGACGCTCGCCGGGTGGCCGACCTCTTGGGATTGCAGCACCACGTGTTCAACTTCGGCGACGCATTCGACCAGAGGGTGGTGACTCCCTATGTCGACGACCACGCCGTGGGGCTGACGCCCAACCCCTGCATCGAATGCAACCGCCACATCAAGTTCGACAAGCTGATGGTGCGGGCCGAGGCGCTGGGATTCGATGCAGTGGCCACCGGCCATCACGCCCGACTGGAGGCCACCGGTGGCGGGCTCCGGATACGGCGGGGCGTGGATGACGCCAAAGACCAGTCCTACGTGCTGTACATGCTGGGCCAGCAGCAGATGGCCCGACTGTTGTTGCCCATCGGCCAGTTGACCAAGGCCGAGGTCAGAGAGCGGGCCGCCGAGCTGGGCCTGCGGAACTCGGCCAAGCCCGACAGCCAGGATGTGTGCTTCATCGCCAACCGGGCCGGGGGACGGCAAGGGTTCCTCTCTCGCCGCCTGGGGGAGTCGCCGGGGATTGTGGTGGACGTCGATGGCACAGAGTTGAGCTCAGTGGAGGCGGTGCAGGCGGTGACCATCGGCCAGCGTCGAGGCCTCAACCTGGGCGGCACCGACGAGCCCCGGTACGTGACCGACGTGGATATCACCGCAGGCCTAGTGACCGTGGGACGACGGGAAGACCTGTTCACACCTATCCAGGAGGTGACCAGAATCCAATGGGCCGATAGCCCCGTGGAGGGTCCCATGGACATTCAGGTGAGCGCCCACGGCATCCCCGCGGCCGGGACGGTGAATGAAGAGGGCGCGGTCCGCTGGCACGAGCCCCAGCGCCGGGTAGCCCCCGGCCAAGCCGTGGTCTTCTACCAGGGAGAGCTAGTCGCCGGCGGCGCAGTCGCGGCCTGATCAGGGCTGTTCAGATAACCAGCTCGCGTAGGGCGGCGAGGCGGGGAACGATCAGATCGGCGATGACTCTCGGGCGTTCGGGGGGTGGTGTCAAGGCGGCTTCGCCCCACAGGGCCCGGCCGACGGTGAATCCCGCGCAGCCCGAGGCCATCGCCACATCCAGCTGGGCGTGGTAGCTCTCGAAGCTGCCGCCGCCCGAAAGCAGGGTCCAGGGCATGTCGCAGCGTTTGGTGATTTCCCAGCAAGCCACGGCCCACCGGGCCGGTTCGGGGTCGTGGATGGGATCGACGGGGAAGGGCAGTTTCAGCACATCGAATCCCATAGGGGCGAAGCGATCTACGGTTTCGAGCACGATCTCAGGGCGCATCGACGGATCATCGAGGGCGTAGAACAGCGGCTCTACCAGCAGGGGTATTCCCACGCGGCGGCACTCGGCCAGGATTTCGGCCGCCGCCCGCTCCTGGGCCGCGGCGTGGGGGCGGTCGGGCTGGTAGAGCACTAGGAGTTTGGCGGCGGCGGCCCCGCAGTCGGCCGCGGATTGCACCGACCAGCCGTCGAGGAGGGCGACGGGAGCGGCTTCGGGATCAGCCATGTAGCCCTGGGCCTCCAGCGCGGCGGTGAAGCCCACCCCAGGAGGCAGCGTACCGTCGAGCAACTGCGGGATGGAGTACTCGGGCTCGAGCATCACCCCGGTGGCCCCGGCGGCCAAACCAGCCACAAGGTCGCGCTTGAGATCGACAATGGCCTCGCTGGTCACTGAATCGGGATCGTCGGGGGCCAGAACGCTGCGCAGCGTGTCGCGATGGTCGATGGCCAATATCGCGAACCGCCCGTTGTGGGTTAGGTCGGCCACGCTCATGTCAATTGGAAGGCAC
>VYDF01000243.1:8704-18352 GCA_009843565.1 Acidimicrobiia bacterium
CCCTGCCGTCCAGTCGGCCTCGATCCAGGTGTGCTCGGCCATGAAGCACGGCGGCGTGCGGCGCTCGCCGTCCTGGAGCTCGCCCGCCAGGTAGTTGAGGAAGTACATGTTGGCGCTGGGACAGGCCACCGAGGTGTGGTAGCCCTTGGGCACCAGCACCGCATCGCCATCTCGGGCCACCACCGCCTCGTCGAATCCCTCCTCGGTGCGCCAGTTCCGGTGCATGCAATAGCCCTCGGGGCGATCCAGGCGGAAGTAGTACACCTCCTCCAAATAGGGCGAGCCGTCGCGGCCGTCGTGGCAGTGGGGTGGCCAGCCCGACCAGGTGCCCCGGGGAACGAACACCTCATAGAGGATGAGCTTCTCCGCAGGCAGGGGATGGGCCAGCGAGTGGACCACCTGGCGGTAGGCCTGGCCGCCACCGCGGATCTCCACCTTCATCTCAGTGGGCTCGAAGACCCGAGCCGGGTAGCGGCCCTCAGCCGGGGCTGAGCCCACTGCGGCTACCAGTGAACTCCGGGTGGTGATCTCATAGGGCGTGCCCGGGGGCAGGTAAACAATCCGACCCAGCTCCTCGAACACCGAAGTCCGGCTGATGGCGGCATCGATTTCTCCAGCTTGCACACGACCAGCCCCCGACAGCGGAACGATTGCCGTTTCTCGATCGGATGCAACGCCCGACCACGGATCTGACGCGGTGAGCTCCACCACCGAGAAGGCCACGTTTTCCCACCCTGCCGATTCCGGAGTGACGTCGAGAATCCGCCCCGGTCCTAGCTGGGGTCGAATGGGGCCTGATGCGGGTGCGGTCGCCATGGTCAGCCTCCTGTGGTGGCGATCAGATCGCCGGTTTCGGCTTCTTGCTTGAATCGCTCCAGCAGTTCGCGACTGCCCAGCGGCTCATAGCCCAGGATTTCGGTGGTGCGAAGGGTGCGAATGGTGGTGTCGTAGGGGATGCGGGCCCCGGCCAGCGACGCCATCATCTCAGGGTCGGGAGACACCGATCTAAGCAGCGACGGGTCGTGGCCGAACACCTCGCAGGCCGTGTGGGCCAGCTCCATCCGCCCCGCCGGCTCAGCACCGCAGCAGTGGAAGATGCCGTCGGCCTGGGTGTCAGCCGCGATCAGCCACATGGCTTCAGCACATTCGCTGGCCAGGCTGGGCGTGGCCGTCATGTTGATGTCGTCGCCCTCCCACACCCCAAACGGCTCCCCTTGAGAAACTGCATCGAGCACGGTGGTGACGAAGTAGCCGAACCCGGGGTCTTGGCCCCGGGGCATTTCGTTCCGGGCCCAGTGGACGCCGTTCACCGCTGACACTCGAGCCACCGCGGCCCGGTCGGCCCGCAGCAGTGCAGCCTGTTCGCTGAGAGCCTTCAGCACGCCGTAGTAGTTCACCGGATTGGGCGGAGTGTTCTCGTCGGCGCCGGCCTGAGTGCCGTCGAACACCCAGTCGGTAGACACCACAATGAGCTTGGCCCCGACCCGGTTGGCGGCGTCAGCCACGGTGAGAGTGGCCTCCACGTAGCTGCGCCACGCCAATTTCCTCTGGTTGTATATCCCATGAAGGTCGTTGAGGATCATTGAGTGGACAACCACATCGGGCTCGAACCGGGCCACGCTGGCCACAACCGCTTCGGCGTCCAACAGGTTGAGCTGCTCAATGGTGTAGCCCTGGGGGTGCTCGGGGACAAAGGAATGAACCGGGCAGTGCACGGTGGCGCCGTGTCGCTCGGCGAAGACCTTCACGATGTTGGCGCCGATGAAGCCGGTTCCCCCGGTGACATAGGCCCGCACTCCTCAGCCTCCCTCTCCGTCTGGCGGCAAATCGCTAGTCATGCTTTTCCCTTTACTCAGCCGATCTCGTCGGTTCGCACGGGACGGCGCTCGTGTACCGAGCGCCATGCGGCCAGACCGATTACCAGCGGAGCCCGTCCGTCGGCCAGGGTGACCGGCGACGGCGCACCCCCCATCATGTCTACGAACGCGTTCCACTCGGCCAAATACGAGGGGATATAGCGCTCCAAGAAGAAGTAGGGCAGGGTCGGCGCTTGGGCGCCGTCGGCAGTTCTGGTCACCGCGGTGGCGGTCAAGGGGTTCTCCGATGCGGCCATTCCGGCCGAGCCGAATGCCTCCACCCGCTGGTCGTAGCCGTACACCGCTTGGCGGCTGTTGTCGATGGTGCTGATGGCCCCGTTCTCGTGAGTGCAGACGATGACCGCGGTGTCGAGGTCGCCGACCTCGCCGATGGCCTCGTCTATCAGCACTGCGCCGGTGGCGTAGACCTCGGTCACTTCGCTGCCGGTGATGAAGCGGATCATGTCGAAGTCGTGGATGGTCATGTCGCAGAAAATGCCGCCGGACTCGTCGAGGTACATCAGCGGCGGGGGTTCGGGATCGCGGCTGGAGATGCGCACCAGATGAATTTCGCCCAACTCGCCCCCGGCCACCTGGTCGTGCACATAGCGGTGGCTGGGATCGAAGCGCCGGTTGAACCCAACCTGCACCGGGATGCCGGCGGCCTCCGCGGCGGCAATGCCGCGGTCGACGTCAGCAAGGTTGAGGGCCAACGGCTTCTCCACAAAAACGGCCTTGCCGGCCTCGGCCGCGGCGACCAGCAAGTCGATGTGGGTGTGGGTGGAGGAGCAGATGGCCACCGCGTCCACATCGTCTGCCTTCAGGATTTCCTCGTGAGCAGCGGCGTGGCGGGCGCCCAGTTCCCCGGCCAAGGCGGCCGCGGCGTCGGCAACTACGTCGTAGACGGCGGCCACTTCGGCGTTGGGCACCTGCTTGGCGATCAGTTCGGCGTGCATCCGCCCGATTCGCCCACAGCCCAAGACCCCAACCCGGACCGGGCTCATGGCTGGGTCTCTCCAGATAGGGACTCCAAGCTTGAGACCACCCTGCCGTTTCGAATCTCCACGGGGTACAAGGCTAGGGGGTCGGTGGCCGGATGCCGAACCGCCTCTCCGGTGCGCAAATCGAAGCGTCCGTTGTGTTTGGGGCATTCCACCAGGCAGTCGAGCACCACGCCTTCAGCCAGGTAGGCCTGTCCGTGAGTGCAAAGACCTTCGGTGCACGCCAGCGTTCCGTCGTTCATGCGGAACAGTGCGTAGGCTTCGTCGCCCACCTCCACCTGTCGGGCTGATCCGGGAGCGAGCGCGCTGGCTGGCCCGAGGTCGAACAGACCGTCGTGGCGGTCACCGGCCCACACGGTATGCCCGGTGTTCACGAAGGCGCGATCGGCGTCGGGCACCGCGGGCACGTCGTCGCGAGACTCGTCATAGGCCGGATCGCGCCACTGGCGTCGCAGGGTGGACAGGATGTGGCGATAGGCCGTCCAGGTGTTGGGCGAAGGCGGGGCCAAATGGGCCTTCACTTCTTGGTGCAGCGCGGGCAGGGCGTAGTAGGGCACAGTGGGGAAGATGTGGTGCTCCACGTGGTAGTTCATGTTGGAGTACAGGAACCGGAAGACGGGGTTCATGTACACGGTGCGGGTGTTTAGGCGATGGTCGAGCACGTCCTCCCGCAGTCCAGCGTGCTGAGTGAGGGCGAAGAACACCATCAGCCAGGCGCCGTAGACGGTAGGTAGCCCGATGTAGAGCAGAGGCACGATGGTCCATGCCGCCAGCGACCACGCTGTAGTCCCGGCCAGGATGGCGATGTAGACCCGTGACTCCCACTTCAGCTTGGGCAACTCGTCGGCGGGAATAAAGGAGCGGGCCTCGTCGTCAATGCGCCCAACGGCATGCTGGGCGGTACGCACCACCATTTTGGGCACGTTCAGCAGGGGCACAAACACCAGGGCCACCGATGTGGGGGAGGAGGGCCGGGGGAAGATGATCTCCGCGTCGCGGCCCACCACGATGGTGTCGGTGTGGTGGCGGACGTGCGACCAGCGCCACAGGGTGGGCTGGCGCAGCAGCATGAACGAGGCCAGGTAGTACACCACGTCGTTGAGCCACTTGGCTTTGAACGCGGTGCCGTGACCGCACTCGTGCCAGCGCGAGTCGCCGGCTCCGCCGTAGAGGGCGCCGTAGGCGGCGAAAGCGGGGATGGCCCACCAGGTGCCCAGCGAGATGAACGCCAGATAGCCGAACCCGCCCAGAAGCCCAAGCCAGGTGATCGTGTCGGTGGCAGCTCGGAAGTTTCCCCTGATCTGGAGCTCGCGCAGGCGCTCAGGTTCGATGGGCGGGCGGAACCACTCGGCTTCGACCAGGCCAGAAGACGCGGCCCGGTCGGCCTCGGGGCCGCCAACCCGGTAGTCGCGTGCGGCCGGACCTACCATCCCACCCGCTGGACGTCTTTGCCAGCGTCCATGGCCGCTCTGGCTGCCCGCACATCGGAGCTGGCGCTCACCTCGGGCACGCCCACCTCCCAGAACGACCCGCCCTCGGTCCACCGGTAGGCGTGGGTGTTCAGTGCAATCACATAAGTGCGGTCTGAGGCCTGGGCCCGTTGAAACGCAGCTTCCAGCTCGGCGATGGAGGTCACCGTCTCAGACTCACACCCCATTGAAGCGGCGTGGCCCGCGAAGTCCACCGGCGTTACCTGCTGCACTCGGGAATCGGCAAAAAGGTTGTTGAACGGCACACCTCCTTGAGCCAACTGCAAGCGGTTGATCACCGCATAGCCGCCGTTGTCGCACACGATGACGATGAGCTTGTGGCCGGTGAGAACCGTGCTGTACAGGTCGCTGTTCATCATCAGATAGGAGCCATCGCCCACCATCACCACCACCTCCCGGTCGGGCAGCGCCATCTTGGCTCCCCACCCCCCTGAGATTTCGTAGCCCATACAGGAGTACCCGTATTCGCAGTCGAAGGAGTGGACGGTCTTGCCCCGCCAGCCGTTCACCAGCTCGCCGGGGAATCCGCCGGCCGCGGCCAGCACATAGGTGGACTCATCGGCAAGCCGGTCCACCACCCCTACCACCTGGGCGTAGGTGGGAAGGTCGGCTTGGTCGTCCGCGGAATCGTCCGAGGCCCGACCGGTCGCGGTCACAGCCTCAGGGGCAGCGATCTTGTCGATGTAGGCGTGGTACTGCGAGGTTTCCGACGAGGCCCGGTCGGACCACTCCTCGGGGGCCCGGTAGTCGCCCAGCGCCGCTCCCAGCTCGGCCAGACCCTCGCGGGCGTCGGCCACCAGAGGCAGCGAACGGTGTTTGCTGGCGTCGAAGCGAGCCGCGTTCAAGCCGATGATCTGGACTGCGTCGCCCCCGCCAAACACGGTCCACGACCCGGTCACGAAGTCGCCCAGACGAGTGCCTACCGCCAGCACCACGTCGGCCTCGGCGGCCATGGCGTTGGCCGAGGTGCAGCCGGTAACGCCGATGGGGCCGCAGTTGAGCCGATGGTCTGCTACGAGAGACGTCCGTCCTGCCACCGTCTCCACCACCGGGATGTTGTGGGTGTCGGCAAATGCCCGAAGCTCCTCCTCGGCCAACGACCAGTGAACCCCGCCGCCGGCCACGATCAGAGGTCGCTCAGCGGCGGCCAGCGCGGCCGCGGCCCGGCGAAGTTCACGAGTGTCGGGTCGGGGGCGGCGGATCTCGTGCACGGTCTCGGTGAAGAATCGGGCAGGGAAGTCGTAGGCCTCTCCTTGGACGTCTTGGGGGAGGCTGATGAACGCCGGGCCGCAGTCGCCGGGATCGAGCATGGTGGCCAAGGCGTTGGGAAGGGAGTGGACAACCTGCTCGGAGGTTGTGATGCGGTCCCAGAAGCGGACCACGGGTCGGAAGGCGTCGTTGACCGTCAGAGTCGGGTTGCCGAAGTGCTCCACCTGCTGGAGCACAGGGTCGGGGATGCGGCTGTTGAAGGTGTCGCCGGCCAGCAGCAGCAGCGGCATTCGGTTGGCCATGGCCACCGCGGCCGCGGTCACCATGTTGGTGGCGCCGGGGCCGATGGAGCTAGTGGCAGCCATGATGCGGCGGCGGCGATTGGCCTTGGCAAAGGCCACCGCGGCTAAGGCCATGCCCTGCTCGTTTTGTCCCCGCCAGGTGGGCAGCGCCCCACCGGCCTGCTCAAGCTCATGGCCCAAACAGGTGACGTTGCCGTGGCCGAAGATGGCGAACACGCCAGCAAACAAGGGCACGGTTTGGCCATCGATTTCGATGCGCTGGGCAGCCAGGTAGCGCACGATGGCCCCGGAAGTCGTCAGGCGGGTAGTTTCCATTGCTCGCCTCCCTTCAGTCGATTCTCAGCGATACCACATCTTCCCAGGTGCCGGTCTCCCAGCTCTTCAGCATGGCCGCTTGCACGCTCACGCAGGCCAGAGCCTGCTCCATGCCAGCGCTGTGGGGTCGGCCCTCGGCCACTGCGGTGAGAAACTCGTGGTCTTGGATGGTCACCATGTCCTCGAATCCGATGGAGTTGGCGTCGCCGGGCACGAAAGCGCCGTGATAGGGATGGCGCTCGCTGGCCCGCACGGTGGTATAGCCCTGCTGCGGGTCGGACGCCCTGAACAAATGGAGCTCGTTCAGGGTTTCGTGATTCCAGCTCAGCGCACCCTCGGTGCCGTATATGTCAAGGGCCATCTGGCTCTGGGGGCCGACAATAGCCCTGCTTGACTCGAACACGCCGTGGCTGCCGTTGGCGAACACGGCTAGTGCGGCAAAGTAGTCCTCGTTGGTGACGTCGCCGGTGGGGTCGCCGGGACTGCCTCGGTCGTAGTGGGTGCCGGCTCCCGAAGGAAGCGGGCGCTCTTTGATGAAGGTCTCCCCGATGCCGACCACCCGGGCGATGGGGCCGTTGAGCATCAAAGCCAGGTCCACCGCGTGGCTCAGTATGTCGGTCGTGGCGCCGTGGCCAGCTTGGTCGATCAGAAAACGCCATGAGAGCAGACCCATGGGGTCGGCGCCGTACATGGAGAAGAACCGACCCCGATAGTTGGAGATCTGCCCCAGCTCGCCGGTGGCAATGAGCTCTTGGGCGTAGAGCACCAGGGGGGCAAAGCGGTAGTTGTAACCCACCCCGGTGATGATCCCAGCCTGGCGGCAGGCCTGTTCGATCCGGGCGGTCTGGCTAGGGGTTCCCCCCACCGGCTTCTCGCAGAACACGTGCCTTCCGGCCCCGGCGGCCGCGGTGGTCAAAGGCTCGTGAAGCATGTTCGGCGCGCAGACGACCACCACATCGACGTCGGGGTGCTCGATGGCGGGTCGCCAGTCGTCAGTGGTCTCCCGAAATCCGAAGTTGCTTTTCGCAGCCTGTCGTCGGGCCTCCACATTGTCGGAGCAGATCACCAAGTCTGTGTCGTAGGCCCGGTTCTCGAACAATGTGGGCAGCCGCAGGTAGGAGCGGGCATGGGCTTGGCCCATCCATCCGAAGCCCACCACGGCCAGCCCGATGCGCCGCCGGGAAGTCATGGAGCCGTGCTCGTGCGCCGGTCGACGCCAGGGTGGGCGGCCGCAGGATCGAGCAGGTGTTCGGGGATACCGCCCCGCAACCAGATGAGGGCTTGTTCCACAGCCTGTGCGATCAGCCTGACGATGCCCACCGAGGTGGTGGAGGCCACGTGGGGAGTGACGACCACGTTGTCGCGTCCCAACAGCGGATGGCCGGGGGGCAGCGGCTCTGGTTCGGTCACATCGAGGCCCGCGCCACCCAAATGGCCGGAGTCGAGGGCAGCCAGCAAGGCCTCTTGATCGACCAAGGCTCCTCGAGCGCAGTTGATGATGATCACACCAGGGCGCATGGCCCCCAGCGAATCCGAGTTGATGATGTGGCGGGTCTCGGGGGTGGCGGGGGCATGGAGCGACACCACATCGGCTTTTGCCCAAAGCTGGTCGAGGTCGACTAACTCGCCTACGGGCGCCGCTTCGAGATAGGGGTCGTAGACCAGCACGTCCATCCCCAGAGCCTCCGCATAGCGCCCTAATAGGCTTCCGATCCGCCCGCAGCCCACCAGTCCCAGATTGCGTCCGTCCAGCTCCAGGGCGCCGGGGCCAGCAAGTCGACCGGGGCCGCCGGCGGTGCCTGCGGCAAGGCGTGCTTCGGAGCCCTTGAGCCGCTTGGCCACCGCCAGCATCAGCGCCAGCGCATGCTCGGCGGTGGATACCGTGGGGGCATCAGGGGTGTTGCAGGCCGCCACGCCGTGGGCGGCGCAGGCGGCAACGTCCACGTTGTCGTAGCCGATACCCGAACGGGCCACCACCTTGAGGTTGGGAAACCGACGACAGGCATCGTCGTCCCAGGGCCGATCGGCGGCCACCACCACGCCGTCGGCGTCCTCGGGACCGTCCACCAGTTCCGCATCGGGAGGAATCACCACCTCAGATGGGGGAGTGCGGTCGATCCAGATTCGGATTCTTCTGTCGGATCCGGTCATGCTGCTGCCTCTGGGGGAATCATGATTCTCGGCCCAGCATCTCGTCGATCTCATCGGGAGTGGGCATGGCGTCGGAACAGGCCAGGCGACCGGCCACAATAGCCCCGGCCGCATTGGCCCGGGTGACGATTTCCACCGGATCAAGGCCGGCCAGCAGTCCGTCGGCCAAGGACCCGCCGAAGGCGTCGCCGGCCCCCAGTCCACACACCACTTCCACCATCATGGGGCGCACCTCAGTACGGCTTTCCGGGGTGGCCACCAGCACCCCGTCGGCTCCCTGCTTCACGACGGCCAGCGACACCCCCCGCTCCAGCAGCCGGTCGGCGGCGGAATTGGGGTCAGCGGTGCCGATGGCGATCTCACACTCGGTGCGGTTGCCCACCGCGACGGTGGCCAGCTCGATCGCTTCTCCGATATGGGTGCCGGCCTCTTGGGGGGAATCCCAGAAACTGGGGCGATAGTCCAAGTCGAGCACGGTATGGGGCCGTCGGTTTCGCTGTTTCAGAACCTCCAGCACGGTGGAGCGGGACGGTTCTTGGGCGAAGCGAGATCCGGCCGTCCACAACACGGGCACATTGGCAGCGATGTCGGGAATGTCGGCGGGCCGCAGGTTCATCTCCGGGCCGCGGGGCTCGCGGTAAAACAGCAGCGGCGGGTCGGTGGGGGGATCGAGAGCGCAGAAGGCCAGTGCGGTGCGCAAGTCGGGGTCGGTGGAGACGTAGCGATTTTCGACGCCGAACTTCTCGGCCAACTCGGCGCGGATGTACTCGCCAAAGCCGTCGTCGCCCACCCGGGTTACCACTGCGGTTCGTCGCCCCAATCGGGCACAGGCCACGGCCACATTGGTGGGGGAGCCGCCGATTGACTTGGCAAATGTCTGAACCTTGCTCAGCGGCACGCCGCTCTGCTGGGGGTACAGATCGACGCTGACCCGCCCAATGGTCAGCACTTCGAGATCGGTTGGAGCGCGGCCGATCTCGGCCGCCCGTGTTTCAGGCACGCAGTGATGCTAGGTGACGCTTACGTACCAGCTTGAGCCAACTCGTGCTGGAGGGCCTCCAGTTCGGCGCCGCCGGCCATGAGCTGGGTCAGATCGGCCTGCGACAACTGTTCCTTGGCCCAATTGCCCATGGACACTCCCCGGTTGAGGATCACGAAGCGATCGCCCACCGGGTAGGCGTGGTTGGGGTTGTGGGTGATGAAGATCACCGCCAACCCCTGGTCGCGAGCCTCCACAATGCGCCGTAGCACCACGCCCGACTGCTTCACCCCCAGCGCGGAGGTGGGCTCGTCGAGGATCAGCACCCGGGCGCCGAAGTAGCTG
>VYDF01000045.1 GCA_009843565.1 Acidimicrobiia bacterium
CCGCTGCTCCGCCCGCCAGCACCTCGGTGAGAATTTCCAGCGGAAGAGTTCCATGGGGCCAGGCCACGAGGTTCAACCCGAATCGCGGGGTGCCGCCCATGGCATAGACATCGGAGGCCGCATTGGTGGCCGCAATGCGTCCCCACATGTGGGGATCGTCGACCACCGGCGCGAAGAAGTCGGCGGTCGAAATCAGGGCGCGGCCCTCCCCCAGACGCCACACTGCGGCGTCGTCACCGGTTTCTGTGCCCACGAGCAGGTTCTCGTGGGTTGGGGTTGGCAGCGAGCGCACGACCTGCGCCAACTCGGTCGGCCCGAGCTTGCCGGCTCAACCGGCACCGTGGCTGTAGGCCGTGAGCCTCCCTGTTTGCGGGTTCACGTTCCCGAAGCTACCGCTATCGGCCATGTGTTGCCGATTGGCTAGCTTTGCTTCCGTGACTTCTCACGAGCAGGCAGTGCGTTCGATCAAGGCGCTCATGTACGTCTATGCCGAATGCGTGGATTTGGCCCGGTTTGACGAGCTGGGTGAGCTCTTCGCTCACGGCGTGCTCACTTCCACCAGCGCAGCCGAACCCGACGACGGCATGTCGGGCGAAGACGTGGCAGCTTTCTACGCAGCCACTAACAAAGTCCACGGCGACGGCACGCTGCGCACTCGGCATGTGGCCAGCAACGTGATTGTCGATGTCGCCGACGACGGGCAGACGGCCAATGCCCGCTCGTACTTCGCCGTTCACCAGGGTACGGATGCTCTGCCTTTGCAGCCCATTGTCGCGGGCCGCTACGAAGACGACTTCGCGCTGCTCGACGGGCAGTGGAGGTTCGCTCGTCGGATGGTGATTGTCGACCAAATCGGGGACATGCGAGAACACCTCACCTTCGATCTGTCCAAAGGCGATGTGCGCTATACCGACCACTTGGAGTCGGGATGAGCGACCCTCCGGCTCGCCGGGCGCCTCCGGGCTGGTACTCCGATCAGGGCCGGAGCGGCTATCGATATTGGGATGGCGAGTCGTGGGTAGAGCCGATGGGAAGTCCGGTCCGAGTCCAAGGTGCGGGGAGCGGCGGTCGGCTCTCCCTGGGCCACCAGAGGGCGGGGCTGGCCTTCATGGGCGCCGCAGTGGCCATGCTGATTGCCGGACTGCTTCTTCCCTGGGCCGATGGCGGATCCAACAAGCAGGGGGTTATTGACGGCGATCTTCCGTGGCTGTTGGGCCCGGGAGGGATCGCCGACACCTGGTTGCTTATTCTGTTGGTCGCCTTGCTGGTTTGGGCATTGCTGGTAGTGGCATTGGCGGGGGACAGCGCCCGAATGTGGCTGACAGCGCTGTCGGCGGGGTTGTTGGTCATGGCGTTTTGTGTAGTTGAGGGGCTGGCCCTGGACAACGACCTGGATCTACTGGGAGCGGAGGTTGGATTGGGTCTATTTGTGGCTTATGCCGGAGGGGCGGCAGCCGCGATAGGCGGAGTGCTGCTCAAACCGTCCCGATGAAACAGACCGGCTAGGCGTCGTCTTCGTCGTCTTCATCGTCTCCATCACCGTTGCCTTCAACCAGGGGCGTGGTCTTGGCTCGTGTCAGCGGGAGTTCCACCACCATCTCGGTGAATTCGCCCGGCTCGGTGTTGACGGTGATGGTGCCGCCGTGCTCGCGGATGATGTCGGCCGACAGGGCCAAGCCCAATCCAGTGCCCTCGTTGGTGGGCTTGGTGGTGAAGAACGGGTCGAAGATCTTGGCGGCTACATCCGGGGGAATGCCGCTGCCGTTGTCTCGCACGCTCAGGATGGCGTTGTCATCGGTACGACGGCTCTTCAACACGACAGTGGGGGTGTAGTCGCCAACCGTGCCTGCTTCAATCATCTCCTTCTGCTTCTTGTTGGTGGCGTAACCGGCGTTGGCCACAAAATTCAAGAACACTCTCCCGAGGTCTTGGGGAACAACCTCCAACTGGCCCATATCCGGGTCGAACTCCTCCTCCAACAAGACTTGGAACTCTGGATCTTGAGCTCGGGCGCTGTGGTAGGCCAGCAGCGAATGCTCGTGGATGAGATCGTTGATGTCGGTCATTTGGGTCTCACCCCCACCTCGGCCCATCAGCAACATGTCCTGAACGATCCGGTTGGCCCGCTTGCCATGCGTCTGAATGCGCTCGAGATTGTCGTTGAGGTCTTGGTTGATCTCCTCGATGAGGTCTTTGTCCTCATCGGAGAGATTGTCGACTAGCTCCTCATAAATCTCGGCCATCTCTTCCAACAGCTCAACCGACGCCGCCGAGAAGTTGTTGATGAAGTTGAGCGGGTTTCGGATCTCGTGGGCCACACCGGCGGTGACTTCGCCCAGTGCGGCCAGCTTCTCCCGGGCCACGATCTGATCTTGGGCCTGGCCCAGCTCTTCTAGCACCGCTTGCAGCTCGTCGTTTCGCTCGCTCAACTCCTGAGCCAGCTGCTCCACCAGATTCAGCCGCTGGATCTCCAACGCGTGGCGCCGGAACACTTCCAGCGCTGACGCCATCTCCGCGATCTCATCCCGGCCACTGACCTCAATCTCCTCCTCCAACTCGCCCTTGGCCAGGGTCCGCATGCGACCAGACAGCCGCCCGATGCGGCGCAAGAGCACCCGACCGACGAAGAGCCAACTGATCAGTCCCGCACCGATGACGCCGATGACGCTGATGATCACCAGGAGGATGCGGGCGGTGCTGATGGTCTGCGCTGAATTTGAGGTGGCTTGGTCGGCGCCTGCTTGGGCTGTTTGGACGAGTGCGTTGACCTCGGCGAGGAGATCGACGGCTACTTCTTGGTTCTGGGCCAGGAGGCTGTCTTGACGCTCGATGATGTCCAGGCGGTCGACCGAGACCTGGAATGCGCTGTCGTTGCCGTTTCCCAAAGCCAAGAGCCGATCTACTGCTGTTCCCAGCCCCGGGGCGTTCTCAGATGCGGCGATGGCTGACAAGCTGATCCGGATCCGGTCTACGGCCGACTCGAAGCTCTCAATCAACGGCTCCACGAAATCAGCTTCGGAGGCGATGAGGGCGCTGCCCATCAGCTCGGTGACTTGGGCCATATCGGCTTGTAGGGCATTGAGATGCCGATACAGGAGGAGCTCGCCTCCCGAAGGCCTGGTCATAGGGTCGGTGGGATCACATTCCTGATCCCGATACCCGGTGACCTGGAAGAAAAGCTGGTCGTCAATGGCGGGAATGATGATGCCCTCAACCTCATCGTGCAGCAGTGGAATCTGAACCTGGAGCACTTCAATCCTCCTGCTGAGGCCGTAGAAGTGGGGCATACCGGCTGTGATCGTGGTGATATTCCTCTCCAAGGCGTCGGCGGCCTCTGCAATCCCCTGTACGTGAACGTCATCGGGGTTCTGGCGCAGCAAGGCGTCGAATCGCGCTTGGAACTCTTGCTGGGCAACGGTTACCTCGGCGGAGATCTCAGAGAACTGCGTGGGAGGCGCAGTAGTGAGGCGGGGAGCTGCGGCTACCAGCGCGTTGCTGAACTCGGCCAGGCTGAACGCCCCGGCCAGTTCGGGCACGCTCTCTTCGCTGACCCTCTTTTGGCTGCTGTCCACGTTGTTGAACGAAATCCAGCTCACAACGCTGGCCACAATGGTCAGCACGACCGCACCGAAGATCCCCGCATACAGCTGAGTGGAGATCCTTCGATGGATCGCCGGCCGCTGTGCCCCAGCCGTGCTGGCGGTGGCCTCAGAGTCCTGTGGGGGGGTCGACTCGGTCACGAGTTGGCATCTCCCATTGAAGCCTCCGACCGGTAACGGCCGTTGGCGTCGATCACGGTCAAGAAGACGGCGTCAGAACCCTGATTGTCCGCTGCCCGGTTGTCTTCTGTGCCGAAGTCCAGGGCGAATCCGTCGATGTCGAATTGGCCGGCACCCAAGATGTTCTCCAAGAAGCAGTCGCGGGTGAGATCAGCACCGCATGCTTCCAACCCGGCGATGGCCAAACGGCCGGCTATGTAGCCCTCCAAGGACACGAATCCTGGTATGGCCGCCGGATCGTATGCCGCCAAAGCCGCGGTGTAAGAGGAAACGACGGGAATCGACAGGTCGGTGGGAAAGGGAATCACTTGGGTTACGTAGACGCCCTCACCGCCCGCTCCGAGTTCGTCGGCCAAGGCGTTGCTGCCCACAAATGAGACTGTCATGAAGATGGGATCGAAGCCGATGTGGCGGGCCCAGGAGATGAGAGCGGCGACGGGCTGGTAGGCGCCGATCAGGATCACTGCCTCGGGATCGCCCAGCCTCAGATCGAGCAGCCCCGACTTCACTGCGGTGGTGTTGCGGGGATACACGCCCGTGGCCACGAGCTCCATCCCCCTGCGTTCCAGCGCGGCCAATGCCCCGTTGTACCCGGCCCGGCCGAATGAGTCGTCTTGGAACATCACCGCGATTCGGGTGACACCCAGGTCAGTGGTGAGCCTCTCAACCATTTCTTCGGTCTCTTGGGCGTAGGAGGCCCGGAGGTTGATGATGTTCTCCCAGTGGTCGTCTCTAAGGAAGCCGGCGCCGGTGAACGGCGCCACGTAGGGGGCGGCGGCTGCGGCTGCTACCGGGGTGGCTGAGCGCGATGTCGGCGTGCCTACCGCGCCGATGAGCGAGAACACCTCCTCATCGTTGATCAACGCCTGGGTGTTGGTGATGGCTGCTTCAGGCTCGTAGGCGTCATCTCGAGTGATGAGCTCCAACCTGCGTCCATGTACGCCGCCGTTCCGGTTGGCCTCTTCGAACGCCGCCATGATGCCAAGGTTCATGTTGATGCCCAGTTCTTGAGCAGGACCGCTGAACGCGGCCGACTGCCCGAACACAATCCTGTCGTCGAACACTCCGGGTGACTCGGTGCTCACAGAGGGGCCCTGAGTTGGGACCGGTGTCGGTGTGGAGGTCGCGACCGGCGAGATCGGATCCCCTCCATCGGAACCACACGCCGACGACACCAAGGCCAGGGCGGTGAGTGCCAGACCGGCGAGCCGCGTCCTGCGAATAACTCTCTTCTCCGAATCCCTCACGACTCGGGATGTACGACGAGCTTGAGGAGGTTGCGGCCGTCTTCCCGGCGATATTCCAGTTCCTCGCCCATGGTCTTGACCAAATAGACCCCCAACCCTCCAATCGGACGCTCAGCGAGGGGAAGATTGACGTCGGGCTCGGGGGCGTCTGTGAGGGGATTGAATGGCGATCCGTCATCGGCGAGGCGGATCGTGAGCGCGTGGTTCTCAGACTCCAGTTCAAGGTCGATCTCGGTGAGACCGCTCGTATCACCGTGGGTGAGGGTATTGAGCACCAACTCTTCCAGAATGAGGTTGGCCCGCATTGTCAACGTCACCGGCCAGCTTTCTGCTTCGGCCATCTCATTGAGCATGTCCTCGATCAGCGGCAGGACATCGGAGGGGTGGCCCTGTTCCGGTGGGTGAGACAAGTGCAGCGAGCGGTGCATTCTCAGCTATTCCGATCGCGGAGCGTCGCAGACAGCGCTTGGGCGGTGACAGACATCAGGGGCGTCGCAGCGTCAGGCAGGTGATGTCATCAGACTGGGGGGCATCTCCTGCGAAATTACGTACATGGGCGAACACGGCCTCGTTGGCTGCCTGTGCGTTCTCGGGCGGTTTGCCTTCGAACACCTCTGTCAATCGCTCAAGCCCGAACTGCTGATTGTCGGCGTTCATGGCTTCGGTCACACCGTCGGTGTACAGCACGACAGTGTCTCCCGGGGCCAATGTGACCGACTCCTGGGTATAGACGACATCAGGGGCGATTCCCAATGCCACGCCCTTGGTGAGGGGTAGCTCGGTAACGGCACCGTCGGCGCTCACCAGCATCGGGGGATCGTGGCCCGCGATGGAATAGGTGAGAGAGCCGCTGTCTGGGTTAAACAGGGCGTAGATCAGAGTGACAAACATGAATGTGGGATTGTCCTGCTGAAGCTGGTTGTTGATCTCAGACAACACCATGTGGGGTTCGCGGACGCCGATGGCTGCTCCTTTGAGCGCGGTCCGACTAGACATCATGAACATCGACGCCGGGATGCCCTTGTCAGACACGTCGGCGACCACGAGGCCGATTTGGTCTTCCAGGTTGAAGTAGTCGTAAAAGTCGCCACCGACGTTTCGGGCCGGCTCCATGTTGGCCGAAACCTCGAATTGGTTGCTCACCGGGGGCTTCTTGGGCAGGATGGACTGCTGGAGTTGGCTGGCGATGCTCAGCTCGTTCTGAAGGGCCACGAGCTGATCGCGCGATGACAGCGCCTCCCGCCACTCGGCCAGATGCTCCAGTGTGCGGGTGATGGTGATCTTGAGATCGTCGAAGTCGATGGGCTTGGTGACGAAATCGAACGCCCCGCGGTTCATTGCGGTGCGGATGTTGTCCATGTCTCCGTAGGCGGAGATGATTACCGCTCGAAGATTGGGATCGACATCGGGAAGCTGCTGGAGGAGGGTGAGGCCGTCCATCTTGGGCATGTTGATGTCCGACAGCCCCATGTCGATGGTGGGATCTGCGCTGAGCTTCTCCAATGCCTCCACTCCGTTCTGAGCGAAGACGAACTCATACTGGTTGGAGCGGATTTGCCGCCGCATCCGCTGGAGAATCAGAGGTTCAAGATCCGGTTCGTCGTCTACGACCAGGATCCTGTAGGCCTGAGTCAAAGGGTTACCCCTGCTTGGCTGCTTCTACCGATGGAAAAACGCTGATGATCTGGTCAAAGCCGCTGATGCGGAATACATCGCCGACCGACTCGGTCAAAGAGCAGATGCTGAAGGACTTGTTCTGCTTGTCGAGGTTCTGGGCCGCCATCAGCAGTACCCGCAGCCCCGCGCTGCTGATGTACTCGAGACCGCCGAGATCCAGGATGATTTGCTGGTCGCCGGGATCAAACAACCCTTGCAGGGACTCCAGGAAATCCGATGCGTTGGATCCGTCGACCCGTCCAGAAGCATTGACTACCAGAGTGTCACCGGAGCGGTCGTGGCTGAATTCCATAGTTGGGCCTCTCTCGTGGGGTCCTGTCGTGGATCATTCTGTCAGCCGGGAGCATACACAAGCCAATGGTCTCAAGGATAGGGTCGTGACAATTCCCCGGCGTCTGGTCCCAGGGGTTCACCGCACCTTCGGTGTCAGCGGGGCTGGGAAAGTATGAGCGCGCTGGTGGGGACGGCGGTACCGGCGGTGGCCAGCACGTTCTCCACATTGTCGATCTGATTTACCGAGGTGCCTCGGATCTGGCGAACGCCCTCGGCGATGCCGTTGAGGCCGTGGATGTAGGCCTCGCCGAGTTGGCCCCCGTTGGTGTTGATGGGAAGACGGCCATCTCGCCCGAGGTGGCCGTCGCGGATGAAGTCCTTCGCCTCGCCCCTGTCGCAGAAGCCGAACTCCTCGAGCTGGGGGAGGACCAGCGGGGTGAAGTGGTCGTAGATGATGGCGGTCTGGATGTCATCGGCCGTTAGACCGCTCGACTGATAGAGCTGGCGGGCGCACACCCCCATCTCGGGGATGCCCGTGATGCTGTCTCGGTAATAGCTCTTCATCATGTGCTGGTCTTCGGCGACGCCCTGGGCGGCCGAAGCGATGACTGCCGGCTTCTGCTGGAGGTCTTTGGCCCGCTCGGCGGTGGTCACCAGCAGGGCTTGGGCCCCGTCGGTTTCCTGGCAGCAGTCCAACAGGCGCAGCGGCTCCACGATCCAGCGGCTGTTCTGGTGGTCTTCGAGGGTGATGGGCCGCTGGAAGAAGTGGGCGTAGGGGTTGGTGGCGGCAAAGTCCCGGTCGACTACCGACACTCGGCCGAAGTCCTCAGTAGTGGCGCCGTACTCGTGCAGGTAGCGGGTGGCGAACATGGCCACCCACGAGGCTGGGGTTACCAGCCCGAACGGGGAGCTCCACGAGAAACTGACTTCTGACGCTTCGGCGCCGGCGGGCCGGTCCTGCACTCCGGCCCCGAATCGGTGCCAGGAGCGCTCGTTGAAGGCCCGATAGCACAGCACGTAGTCGGCGGCGCCGGAGTAGATGGCCTGGCAGGCCACGGCGATCACTCCGCAGGCCGCCCCGCCTCCGTGATGGACCATGGAGAAGTGGGTCAGCTCTGGGATGCCCAGGTTGCGGGCCAGCTCGATCTCGGGATTCTGCTCGGCCGAGTAGGTCACGAAGCCGTTGACCTTTTCGGGGGGAAGGCCGGCGTCCTCGCAGGCGGCCAGGCAGGCCTCCACTGCTTGGTCCATGGGTGTTCGGCCCGAGTCCTTGGTGAACGGGGTGGCACCGATGCCCGCTATGGCGCATTCGTAGGCGTAGTTCAGGGTCATGGCGCTCTCCTACGCTCTGGGCAGGGCTAGATCGACGGTTCCGGAAACGTGGGGGCCCCGGCTGTTTTGACCCCGGAAGGACACTTCGACAAGGTTCTCTCCGTCGGCCTCCCGCTTGGCGGTGACCGATCCCGACATGGTCATGCAGTCGTAGGGGTAGTTGGGGGCGCCCAGGCTTATCTTCAGGTTCTTGAAAGCGGCGTCGGGCCCGGCCCAGTCGCTGATGTAGCGGGCCGAGAGACCGCTGGATGTGAGGATGTTCATGAAGATGTCCTCAGAACCCTTCTTGATGGCCATGTCCCGGTCGTGGTGAACGTCTTGGTAGTCACGCGATGCGATGGCGGTAGAAACGATCAGGGTGGGGGTGAGGGGAATCGGGCACAGCGGCAGTTCGTCGCCCACGCTCACCTCATCGAAGTTCAGCGTGTTGGGGTTGGGGGGCACCCGGGCCGGCCGGAACACCGGCAGGCTCACATCCTCGTGGGTCTGCATGTGCCAGGCTTCCAATGGCATGCCCACCTTTAGCTGGGCAGAGTCGCAGTCGGTGATGTTGGTCACGAGGCGGACGCCCTCTTCCAGCTCCACCAGCCCGATATTCAGCGGGTAGTCGAAAGACGGGACCCGGGGGTGGTGGGCCACCACATAGGAGTACAGCGTGCCCTTGCCGGAGGCTGTGATGTAGCCCATCTCAGTGGCGCCGCAGGCCGGGCAGCGGATGCCGGGCGGGTGCTGGAGGCGCCCGCAGTTGAGGCACTGCTGAATGCGCAGCTCCCCCTCCCGGCTTCCCTGCCAGAAGAAGTCGGTGTCCTGGTTGCGGCTGGGGCGGGGGCGCGGCGGGCGCTCGCCGGCGGAGTCGCCATCGCCCGCGGTACTGGCGGTTCTACCGGTGCCGGGGCGGAATTTGAGGATGCGGAAGAACATGGAGCCGACGTGGTCGCCGTGTTGGTCGTGGTACTCGGTCTCGGTGGTGACGAAATGGCCGATGCCCAACGCGGTCTGCTTCTCTTCCGATACGTCCACCAGCTTGACGACGCCGGTGAGATGGTCGCCGATGTTGAGATAGCGGTGGTACACGTGCTCGGAGTTGGTGGCCACCACGCCGACATAGCCGGCTTCATCCAGCATGGCGTACACCCCCGAAGCCGGGTCATTGGGGTCGTTGACCCGAGGGATCAGACCGATCATGGTCCAGGCATTGAGCATCGCCGGAGGGGCGACGATCTTTCCGTGGGGGCCTTGATCGGCTGCGTCTAGGTCGGTGTAGAGGGGATTGGCGTCCTCCATGGCATCGCACCAGTGTCGGATCATGGGCTGATTCACCGGGTCGCGAGCGACTGACGGCGTGCCGGTATTCCCGACCTCTTTACGCAGCTTGGCGACGAACGCCTCCTTCTGCTCGTCGGTCATCTCATCGCTCATGTGCTTCCCCTTCGACCGCTGCGGACGTTATCGCGGCTGGCATTGGGGGCAGAAAGTTAGGGTTCGGGCGTCGTAAGTGCGGTGTTGTAGTGGAGTGGCGCAGCGCAGACAGGGTTGACCCGAGCGGCCGTAGCAAGCCAGAGCATTCTGGTGGCTCCCCTCACCGCCGTCGGCGTTGCGGTAGTCCCGCAGTGTGGTTCCGCCGTTAGCCAGCCCAGCCTCGAGCACCTCCACGAGCGCGGCGTGGAGGCTGGTGGCGGCTGAGCGGCTGATTCGACGCTTGGCCGGGTGGATTCCGGCCATCCACAGCGCCTCGGTTCCGTAGATGTTGCCGACGCCGGCCACCGGCTTCTGGCTGAGGAGCTGGGTGGGGATTCGGCGATGGCTGTTGCGAAGGGCGAGGTAGAAGCCCTCCGGGGTGAATTCAGGGCTGAGGCCGTCGGGGCCCTGGGCAGCCAGCGTGGGAATGGCGTCGTATTGGCCGGCGGACACGCATCGGATTCGCCCAAAGCGTCGGATGTCGCGATAACCCAGGAACTCGTTGCCGTCGAGTTGCCACCAGGCCCGGATGTAGGGGTCGCCGGGAGGTTCTGGGGTGATGGCGAGGGAGCCGGTCATGCCCAGGTGGACGATGAGTTCCCGGCCATCGTTGAGGGGGGCGATTAGGTACTTGCCCTTGCGGTTGAGTCCTTGGAGCGTGGTGCCGATGGCGTCTTTGGCGGGGGTGAATTTCTCTGAATCGTGGGAGTGGGCATCCCGAATACGGCGGCCTTGAAGCCGGGGTGCCAGTTGGAGGCGGATGGTCTCGACTTCGGGCAGCTCGGGCACGGGTCAGCGGGATTCGAGGGCGGTGCGGGCGATTTGGAGGTCATCGGGGTTGGTGACGCCGATCCAGGTTTCTTCGGTGGCAACCACTCGAACGGTGAGCGCCCCCTTCTCCATTTCTTCTGCGACGGCGTGAGGGAGGAGGTATTCGGCCGTGGGGTTGTCGCAGTTGTCGGCGAGAAAGCGCTCAAAACCGTCTTGGAGGGCATCGATGAACGTCGGGGAGAACGCCCACAAGTTCATGGACACGATGGTGTCCTCGGGGAAAGGGTTGTCGGCTCGGGAGATGCCCTCTTCCTCGACGATTCCGACGAGGCGGTCACCGTCAACCTGGCATACGCCGCGGGTCACGGCGCCCTCGGCCGGAAGGGTGTGATCGATGTGGTAGCCGCACAGCCAGGCCTCGTCGTCGGCCATTGTCTGCATGGCTTGGGCCAGGGCGGCGTAGGCAGTGGGCCCGTAGTAGTCGTCGGCGTTGCACACCATGAACGGACCGGACACCGCCTCGGCCGCCGCGAGCACGGCATGGGCGGTGCCCCACGGTTTGGGGCGGGACGGGCCGTGCTCGTCCTGGCGCACATAGGCGATATCGAGATCGTCGGGCAGCCCGCCGCGAGTTTCAAAGTGCTGTTGGACATCGGCCTCGATATCGCTACGCACGATGAGCACCACCCGGTTGGCCCCCGCGGCTCGGGAGTCGGCAATGGCGAAGTCCAAGAACGCCTCTCCGTTGGGTCCCACCTGGGCGAGCTGCTTGGTTCCGCCAAATCGCGACCCCAGCCCCGCGGCCATAACCACCAACGTGAACATCGCCTTCTTCCTATCAGGCCGCAGCCGATGCCAGTATTGCGCGGACTTCCCGTTGGGCTGAGGCCAGTTCGTCGCCGTCAAAGATCACCTCTTCAGCGGTCTGGCTAGCCCGAGCGAACACCAGCACGCAACGGATTACCTCTTCACCCACTGCCTGCTCCACCGCCAGCGAATAGGCCGCTACTTGGAGCTTGTAGCGGTCGATCTTGTCTTGGCGGGTCTCGTCGTAGTGGATGTCGTCGGTCTTGTAGTCCACTACCACCAAGCCATCGTCAGTGCGGTACAGCAGATCGATGTAGCCCTCCACAACCGTGTCATCCACCGGGGCGGCCACGAATAGCTCCTTCCAGTGTTCCGAGCCAGCTGCTTCCCGCACAGTCGTGGATGTCAGTACGGACTCGGTCAGTGCTTGCACTGTGTCCCTTTCCGAAGAAATGCCCTGGGTTTTGGTCTGATCGCCAGCAACCTGATCTAGTTGGTTGGGATCAACGTCAAGCGCCACGGTTTGCAGCACACCGTGAACAGCCCGGCCTACCTTGGTGCCATAGCGGCCCTTTCTCCAGGTTGACGACTGGCCATCACCTTCATCGGGCCAGTCTTTGGCGAGACCGGGGTCGTCGTCGGGTGCGAGTTGGCCGGCAATGCGCGATGCACTTAGCGCCAGTGGCTTCTCTGCTGTCTTCAGAGCGGCACTTCGCTCGCTTTGCCACCGAGCAAATGGCAACTCAACGAGAGTCTTGGACTCGTCAGTTGGAAGGTTTGCGGGCTGCCAGGTTGTTTGGGGGAGCTCGTTGGCGTGGGTCGTCACCATTTCGGCCATGGACAGATTGGTGCGGCTGCCCCCGTTTCGTTCAACGCGATGAGCCGAAACCACTAAATGGTCTCGGGCCCGAGTAAGGGCCACATACAGCAGACGCACTTGCTCGGCATCATCCATCAGCTCCTCGCGCCCTACGTGGCTGGCGAAGGTGCCAGTTCGCAGCGACTTGCTCAAGCCCACGCCGTATCCCTCATCCTGAAGCCAAATCAGATTCGCAGTCATCGAACGAGGCCGAGGGTGGGTGCCTGAAAGGATCACGATGGGGAATTCCCGGCCTTTGGCGGCGTGGATAGTGGTGATTCGTACGGCGTCGTCATCGGTCTCCGACAAGATGAAGTCAGACTCCCTGACGCGCTCTTCGATCTTGTGGTCAACCCAAGTTATGAATTCACGCAATCCGTGACCCCCGGCCTCCTCGAACTGACGAGCCTGGTCGATAACGAGATGGAGGCTGCGCCAAACATCTCGAGCACGATGCTGGCCGAAGCAGCCTGATTCCAACAGACGCCGCTCTCGGACGATGCACTCAAGCACTTCGCTGGGGTTTAGCCAACGAATCTTGGAGTGCAAGTCGGCCAGCCACGCCATGGCTTCGCCCACAGGATGGTCCTTTTCAAGATTCCTGGGGAGCCTGGCGGTGTAGTCCCATTTGCCTCGATGAGCCACCTTGAATTCAAAAAGGTCGTCATCCCCGCAGCCAAAGGCCGGGGAACGCAGAGCGTTGACCAGGGCGACCTCGTTCGTGGGATCGGCTACCGCCCTGACGACAGCAAGCAGCTCACGGATAGCCTGGCTAGCCCATATGAGGGTGCCGGCCTCGATCCGGTAGGGGATTTTGTGTCTGTCCAACGCTTCTTCGAGTTGGGGCAGCGATGTGCGAGTGGGCAACAAGATGCAGATGTCTTCCAGTCGGGCCGCCCGCCAGTATTCCTGGCCGTTCCTGTCCTTGCCGGCACCCACCGACCAGCCTTGATTGATCGCGGTCAAGATGGCTTGGGCGACCTCGTCGGCTTCGGCTTCCCGTAAACGGATTGCGCGTGTTCCCTTTGGGTGCTCGTTGTTCAGGACCACGACCGGCGATCCAGTCGGGGCACAGCCGCGGACAGGAACCAGAGGCTGATAGTAGGGCTGAACATGGTCCTGGCCGGGGTTGGGTGGCCTCATGAAGTCACTGAAAAGGTCATTTATCCAGGTGATGACCGGCGCGACGGTTCGGAAGTTTCGGGTAAGCGTCTTGCGGACCAAGTTCTGGGCTTGTCGTGTCTCGGTGAACACTGCGATGTCTGCACGCCGGAATCGGTAGATGGATTGCTTAGGATCGCCCACGAAGAACAGCCGTCCGGGCTGGTCAAGCAGTTGAGAGCGGTGTCCAGTGTCATCGGGCGGGGCGGTGATGAGCTTTGCCAGGTCAACCTGGATGGTATCGGTATCTTGGAACTCGTCGAGCAGTAGCCGCTGATAGCGCTGAGCCAAAGCGGCACGGACCCGAGTCCCGTGCTGCGGGTGTCGCAACAAGTCCCGGGCCAGCACCAGCAGGTCGTGGAACTCGAGCACCCCTCGTTGGCGGCGATCTCTTGCAGCCTCCAAGGTGAATTCTCCCAGCACCCGCGTCAGGCGTTCGAGAACGGCAGTGGCAATTTGTGTCTTGACTTCCTCTACGGCGTCTCCCAGACCGCTTACTTGTTCACGCACTTCATCCAGCGGGCAGGTCGTGGGCCAATTGCCCATTTGGCCACGATTGCCTGCCCTGAAGCTGGGCAAAGGGCCGAATAGCAAACGAACCGCCTCTTCGTCGCTGTCGAGGGCGAATTCCAGGCTGCGGGCCGCGCTGCCAATCTCGTTGAGTCTTGCCAGCATCCTGTCATTGGGGTTTGAGCAGAACTGGGCCAGATCAGCAGTCTCTTGGAACTTCCTTGCCAGTTCAATGAGGTCGGGCAATTCGACGGGACCAGTGGGAAGCACCTCGTGCTCCATATGCTCAGCCGCCATGTCCCAGTTGTCGTCAAGACTCTGGGCCAGATTGCGAAGGTGACCGATCTTGATGCCCAGTACTCGGGCCATTTCCACTGTGTGCACATGTTCGGAGCTGTACAAGAGGCGGGCGAGGAACTCCTCCCATCGGTCTTCGAAGCCATTTTGATGACCTACCTCAAGGCGGGGGGGAAGGCCCGCTTCGATGGCGTGGTGAGAGAGAATTCGGAGTGCAAATCCGTGAAGGGTGGTAATTGCCGCGCCGTCTAGTTGATCCAGAGCCGCGGAATGCTTGCCGGAGGCGGCGAGCTCCTCACGCACGCGGTTCTTGAGTTCGGCCGCAGCTTTCTCGGTGAACGTAATGGCGGCGATGTTCTCCATGGCTACGCCGGAATCGAGCAGAGCCAGCACCCGCTTGACCAGCGCAGTGGTCTTGCCCGAACCGGCTCCGGCCTCTACAAATAGGGTTGAATTCAGCTCTTCGGTGATCGCGTCTCGGTCTGCCTGGTCGCTAGCGGCGTTTTCAATCGGACCCATCGTCAAACTGCCTCATCATTCTGATCTTCATCCTTGGGCTCGACCAGGCTGCGGTAACTGGCAAGTAGTTCTTCATTCGCCATCCGCTCCCACTTTCGGCGATTGTCCTCAGTGCCGAGCCGGTCGGAGTTGCAATACTCGCAGCGCTGGCTGAACGGGCCGCCGGCATTGCCCGGCTCGGGGCGATCGCAGAAGACTCCGGCCTCGATGCCATCCTTGATGGTGCCAACCACCTCACGAAAACGGCTGAGCACGTTTTCGTCGAGAAGGAATCCGTAGGTCTGGAAGTCTCCTTGTTCGGTGACGAACCAGTACTGGGCCCTAACAGTGGCGTCAGGGCTATGTACTAGCTCGCGGGCGGCTAGACCATAAACGGGAAGCTGGAGTCGAGTGCCACGTTGAACTGGGTCCCAGTCTTTGCTGCCTTCGTCCACCCCCTTGTAGTCGCCGGCTTTGCCGGTCTTGTAGTCGATTACTTGCAGGCCGTTGTCGGTTCCTTGGTCCAACCGGTCGGCTCGACCCCGGAACCGCACCGTCTGCTCGTTGAACAGCCGCACTTCTATAGATCCTTGGTCCCCCCCTGGTACCCCGAATGCCAGCTCGCTTGCGAAGGGTGTCATGCCATGCTGCTGTCTCATCTCGCTGTCCTCAAGGAGAAAACGGTCCAGGTCGGCCAGAATGCGCTTTCGATCGTGCCGCCAATACACCGGCGCGCCAGTGAGTCCCTTGGATTCGGCAGTGTCGCACTCCTCCTCCCCAATTTCGTGTAGCCGATCCCGCTGTTGGCTGCTCCACGGTTTACCGGGTCGCGGGATCTGCCTAGCTTCAAGTTGCTCAGACATAAACCGGTCGAGTGCAGTGTGGATCAGCGAGCCCTTCTCCATAGGAGTGATCTCCAGTAACTCCTCAGGTTGTTCCACCGACTGAACTCGAAGGACGTGTTTGAACAGGTATCGCATCGGGCAGGCAGCCCAAGTCTCCAGGCTGGTGGGCGACATGATGTGGTTGGTCAATTCCGAGGTGTTTAGGTGCGCCAAATTTCCATCGAAGCGGGAAAACTCATTCAGGGAGCGAGCGACCACCATCTCCTTTCCTCTGGCCAGGGCTGTGTCCGTCGGCATTTCACCGTCCTGATTACCCAACGAGAGTGCCTGCAAGCGGAATTCTTGTTCGTTGGCGGGGAATTCGGCTCGTAGCACCCTTCCTGAGAATGAAGGAACGTGCTCGATCCACTCTTGGTTGGCCAAACCCTCCAGGCTGGTGCCTTCTACTCGGTGGCCAGCCAATACTGTCGCAGTGTCCAGAAGCCAGCGGGACGCGGGCTGCTCTGCTGCTCGCCGCGAATCTCCTCGGGCGTATACCAGTGTGGTTGACTCGGCGAAGGCCAGCGCCGCTAGGAAGCTCCGGTGCTGCTCCCCAAGCAGGTCTGCGACCAGCTCAATGTCGCCACCAGCAGCCTTGCGCTCTTCATCGGGAAGTAACGGATCATCTGAGGGGTATTGGGGGAACGTCCCCTCGGCGAGACCAGTCACAATAAGACGGTCCAGCTCCAATCCCAGAGCCTCCCCGATGCGTCCGGTGAACACCCCGATGCCCGTCTGGCCGGTCCGCCCAGTCGTCGTGCTTGACAACTCGGCGGTCAGGGTGGGCAGGAATGAAGCAACTGGGGGATTGCTTTCTACCTCATCCAGTTGGGCAAGTCGGTCAAGCACCCTTTGGATGTCCTTTCCTGCCTCCTCCTCGGCCTCAGGCCAGTCTTCGCGGGAAGTCTCATTTCCCAGATAGTCGTTGATTAGGTGCTCGACCCACTTGCACCATCGTCTCCAAGTAGTCGGGGCGGGATCGGGGGATAGATCGCTGACAAGTTTGTCCATGAAATGGGCTAGGGATTCTGCATGGGCCGCTTCTCGCCTCAGTCGGCTGGCCCGGTCCTCGAGGTAGTCAGGGTCGCCCTGTTCGGTGTCGGCATCGCTGTAGAGCTGAGCGGCGTACTGGTCGAGCCGTTCCTGCCACTGGTCGGCGCCCCGGGAGACTCCGGCTCGACGTGAGATACGTTCCCAAGCCATTACGGGAGCGGCCCTCGATCGGGATGAAGCGGCTCCTTCGTCGTCGGGCAGCGATGGCCCGGCTACCGACAGCAGCGCAAAGACCTCGTCGCGACGAAAGCCTCGGGGCTTCAGACTTAGCAGCGCCAGGATTCCTCGACCCACCAACGTCTCGGCCAGGGTGCGACCGGTGGGGCCGCTGAAGGGGATATTCGCGGCCGCCAACTGACTCTGCACTTCCCTGACAGCGGAAAGCCCGCCCCCGCATAGGACGCCGATTCGCCCGAATGAAATACCGTCTCGGGCTGCGTTGACCGCCTCGCGGATGGCGATTCGAGCTTCTTCGTCGGCGCTGGCCACGCTGATGATGCGCTGGCCGTGGTGGGTGTCAGACGGAGATGCCCCTTCCGCAGAACCCTCCATCCGGCCCACCGATTCCAACACTGAGGCATCGGCCGGGGCCATGCCGGTGAGCCCGGCGATGACGGTAACCGAGGTTGTGTCAGCTAAGGCCGAGATCATCTGGCCTTGTGACCCACTTACTCGCTGGGGCAGGTACACGATCACGGCACCGAGTTCTGCGACGGTTGCGCCAAGTGAACCAGACTGCAGCCCTTCGACAACCCGATCACAAAGATCTTTATCGTCGTACCACTGCTCCTCTAGTTCGCTTCGGACGTGGCGACAGAGTCGGACCAAGTCGTCGGCCCGCTTGCTTTGGGTGGCCAGGAGATCGAGGTTGTTCTCGGATAGTTCTCGAACGGCGCGGTACGCCTGAATCAACGCGTGCTCAGTACCCGTGTGATTGGCAGAGTCCTTGAAAACACCAGGACTAGCGGTAAGTGCCCTCCTCATTGCCGCCCCGATGAATAGGTCGGACAGGCGCTGGTGCTGGAGCCTTTCGCCCATTAGTTGCACAGCTAAGTCCTGAATCAAGAAGAAGTTCACAGCAGCGACGCCCTGTTCTCGGGCGCCCAGAGCGCGTCGGGTGGCGAGACCGGCGATATTGGTGGGCACCACCACCGTGACCGGAGCCAGCGGGTCGCCGTTCTTGAACGCGGCGATCTGCGCGCCCAGCCGCTCGGTGGCGGGCGGCCCGTAGGGGGTGCGGATCACCTTAATGCTCACGGGTCAGACTCTAGAGAACCCCGGTGACAGTTCCCCGAGCCGCTGGCCACGGTAATGGTCAGGGGCCGAGGAGGGCGGCGGGGACCACGGCGATGCCGTCGTTGCGGCGGTAGGCGGTTGGTCCGGTGGTGATGATGGCCGCATCA
>VYDF01000003.1 GCA_009843565.1 Acidimicrobiia bacterium
AGCGGCTCATCCCCGGGCAATTGTCGGGCTACTGGGCCAATTGGGGCTACGACCATCGTGCCGTGGCGATTCGGGTACCCAGCGACCGAGGGGCGGGCACCCGTCTGGAAAGCCGGGTGCCCGACGGGGCGGCCAACCCCTACGTGGCTACCGCGACGCTGCTTCAGGCCACGCTGCTCGGCATCAGGAACGAGGTCTCGCCCCCTCCCCACGAAGAGGGCGACGGGCTCGAGACCGCCAATACCGAGCGCTGCGCTCCTGACAATCTGAGCTTGGCTCTGGACGCGCTAGAAGCCGACGATGCCTTGATCGAGGCCGTCGGCTCCGAGCTAGTGGCCAATTTCGTGGCCATGAAGCGGGAAGAATGGCGTCGATTCTCCCAAGCGGTCACCGACTGGGAGCTCAACGAGTATCTGACGTATCACTAGGAGTTCTCTCCGCCATGTCGTACGAACATGAACTGCACGATTAGCGAGACGCGGCACCCATGATCGATTCGGTGACGGTGCTCGGTCCCGTGGAAGGCGGGGCCAGTCCGGCGAATGCCGCGAGGCAGGACCTTGGCGCCGCGGGATACATCGAGGCTGAGTATTTCGTCGAGGGAGAAGCCACATCCTATGAGCTCCTCGGTGAACGAACGACCGACGGGCGGTGGGAGGCCGTGTCCGATGGCACCGCTGCGTTCCGAACGCGGATGATGGTCCGCCGACCCATCGATCCCACTCGCTTCAGCGGCGTCGTGGTGGTCGAGTGGTTCAACGTGAGCGCAGGGGGCGACAGCGACCCCGGCTGGGCCTTCCTGTATCCAGAGCTCCTGCGGGAGGGACATGTCTGGGTGGGGGTCTCGGCCCAGGCAGTTGGTGTGGACGGCGGCCCAAGCGCCGGAGGCGGGGCGGCGCTGGTAGGCGGGCTCGTTCCTGGCGATAGGGAGCGCTACGGCTCGCTGGCGCACCCCGGAGACGGGTACTCGTTCGACATCTACTCCCGGGTGGGTGCAGCACTGCTCGCGCCCGACGGCCCGGACCCGCTCGGCGGGCTCGAACCTTCCAACCTGGTGGCGATCGGGGTGTCTCAGTCGGCGCTCTACCTCACTACCTACGTCAACGCGGTGCACCCGTTGGTTCGGGTCTACGACTCGTTTCTCCTCCACAGCCGGGCCGGTATGGCGCCGACCCTGAACGGGCTGCAAATCGGCGGGGGAGGAGGGGTCGAGGGTGCCGCCCGAGGGGCGCCCGTCCAGATCCGCACCGATCTGACGGTGCCGGTCTTGATCTTCCAGACCGAGACCGATCTGACCGTGCTGGGCTACGCAAGGGCCCGCCAGGACGACACCGACACCGTGCGCATCTGGGAGGTGGCGGGCACCGCGCACGCGGATGCGTACATCCTCGCGGAGCTCTACGGCTTCGATCCCGAGGGCGGGGCTATGCCTGGGTCATCGGTGAGGCTGAACAACGGTCCGCAGCACGAAGTGCTCCTCGCTGGGTTCCATCACCTCGTCGGTTGGATGCGCGACGGCCTGGTACCACCCGCGTCGCCGCGGCTCGAAGTCGACATGAGCGGTGCCGAGCCCGTGATCGTCCGCGACGAACGCGGGAACGCACGGGGTGGGATCCGAACGCCACTCGTCGACGTGCCGGTCGCCACGCTTTCGGGCGATCCGGTCGAGGGCAGCGGCATGCTCGGCGCGCTCAGCGGTTTCACCGAGCCTTTCGACGAATCGACCCTGGCCGAGCTCTACCCGACACACGGCGACTATATCGACGCGTTCATCGCCTCGGCCGACGCCTCGGTCGCTGCTGGATTCATTCTGCGTCGCGAAGCCGACGCCTTGATCGCCACCGCTTACGACGATCAGCCATCGAGGCCGGAGTAGAACTGGCGCGCCCACGAGCGGAACTCACGGATGACACGTTCGTTCGCAGTGAGAAGGGGCTTGGGCCGGTAGCGCTTGTTCTCCCAGATGGCGAAGTCCTGGGTCGTACCCTTCGTGAAACCCTCCCCCAGCATCTTGGCGGCGTTGTCGCCCATCGAACGGGGCGCGGTGAACCACCAGGTCATTCTCACGCTCTCCTCATCGATCGGCAGGAGAGATGTTGCCGCTCGTACCGCGTCGCGGACGGATATATGTGTGCATCCGAGCCCGTAGTTCTCGACCGTGAACACGCCGTTCCAGATCCGTCGATACGTGCCGTCGAGGGTCACCTCGGTGCCGATCTGAGGCGGCAGCCCGTGGACGTACACCAAGTGCTGGAGGTCGATCTCATTCTCCTGGACCTCCTGGGCGATGGTTCCGATCTCGAATTGGAGGACCTCGTAGGGCAGCCAGTCGGGATCGTCGAACTCCGCGAAGTGGGGAACGTCGTAAAAGGGCTCGTCTCCTTCGAGATGGTGCCACGCCCAGATCATGTGGTTGCGCTCGACGATCGGATAGGTGCGCAGACTCGCCTTCGGCGAGATCTTCTCCGCATACGGAATATCGGTGCATCGGCCGGACTCGCCGTCGAAGCGCCAGCCGTGGAACGGACAGCGGATGCCGTCGCCGTCCACCTTGCCACCCGTGCCGATGTGCGCACCTAGATGGGGACAATAGGCGTCGATCAGCCGAGCCTCGCCGGTCTCGGTCCGGTACAGCACGAGGTCCTTGCCGAACGCATAGAAGCTCTTGAGCTCCCCCGCAGCGAGCGCCCGGGACTCGTCCACGACGAACCATCCGTTCGGGACCGGGAAGGGAAAGCGCTTCTCACCGGCCCCTTCCCGACGAACACGGAGACGACGGCTCTCGTCAGTGAGCTGCTCGGGATCAGGCGGCACGGGGCCGATGACGTTGACCGATGTCGCACCGTCGTTGCTGTCAGTCATTTCGTTTTCCTGCTGCGCTACCCATCGATGTCAGGTTCGAGTTCGAACAAGCGCAGCTCGCGTTCGGTAACTGCGTCGTACTGAATCCACAGCGGGTACCAGGCCACCGCGGTCTGCCATCTCGCTTCCCGCTCAGCACCGGCGAGGAGTCGAGTCCTCACGGGCGTCCTCTTGCCCCGGTACACGATCTCGGCATTGGGGTTGGCGAGGAGGTTGGCGGTCCAGGCCGGGTGGTGGTCGCGGGCGAAGTTGCTGCCCACCACGAGGAAGCGGCCCTCTTCGAGCGGGACGGCGCCGAGCGGGGTTTCCCGGGCCTGACCGGTCTTGGCCCCTGTCGTATAGAGCATGAGCATGGGCTGGGCGGCGGAATCGAGCAGGGTGCGGCCTCGGGTAAGACGGCTAATCGCTCGGTGGACCCGCGGGACTATCACGGGGCCCAGAGTTCGGAATGGCCGTGACAGCACCACACGGGCCGGCATTCGGAAACCCTTTGGGGGAGTGGGCGCGGCGCTGGGTTCGGGCACGGGAATAGCTTTGCCGATTTGGCGGTCGGAGAGAAGGCCGGCCTTGTGCCATGCAGCCAGGCTGTCGGCGAATGTCTCTTCGATATCGCGGAACTGAACCCCGTATTCGGCAAGATCGCTGTCTTCTGACCCCTCCCACTGGGTGAGCACGCTCATGCTGAATCCGTTCATGGCCGAGTTGATCGGCACCACTCGCCGCATCGAATCGGCCAGGCGGCCCATCCCCCGGAGAGCCGAGGGAGGAATGGGCATCATGGGGAACCTTCGACCGGTGAGGTTGCGGTAGATGGTGGCGAAGAGGTTCATATCGACCAAGTGGCCACCGCACATGATCCGACGGGGCCCATGGCCCCGTTCGAGCAGAGCCACTATGAGGGAGGCCATGTCGCGGACATCGGAAATGGCCACCGCGGCCCTGCGAGTGGGAAGGATCCCGGTAGCGGTAAAGCGAGCCATGTCTTCACTGGCCTCGCCGAAGGCTGAACCGGCCGGAGGGCCGATCACCGCGCTGGGGTACACGATCGCGATGGGGGCACCGTCAGCCTGAAGCTTCCGGGCCACCATCTCCGCGTCAGCTTTGGCCTGGCCGTAGGTGAATCCCGCTGACGAAGGCGGGTGGTCGACGGTGAGCGAGCCGGCACCGGGGTCGAACAGGGCAGCCACGCTGGAGACGTGAATGATCGGGTCGAGGTCCAGGGCATGAGCCTGATGAAGCACAAGGCGGGCCCCGGCGATGCTGTTCTCGATCCCCTGGGCGTTGCCACGGGCATCGAGGGAGACGACGGCGGCACAGTGGATGGCCGCATCAGCGCCCTCGAGTGCTGCCTCTACGGCATCATGGTCGGTCATGTCACCGACAACATGGTCGATGGCAGGTAGGTCAAACGCCGCCCGCAGGTCTTCAAGTTTCTCGGGCGATCTCACCAGGGCACAGACGTCGTGTCCCGCGGCAATGGCACGCGCTGCGGTGTGGCCGCCGATGAACCCTGTGGCCCCCGTCATCATCACCCGCATCGGAAACGACCCTAGCGGTCTTGGGCGGGCGGTCGGGCGTACCCGTCCCACAAGGCAGGGTAGATTCCGATCGTGGATCCAGATACCTGCCGTGCAGACAACCTCGAGCGGATTCGTGTGTATTTTGATCTCATCGCCACCGGTGATGTCGATGCACTTTCACAGCACTGGCACGACGAGATCATTTTTGAGGCTCCGTTCTCGTTTACCGGGAAGCCGTCGCGCACCGTTGGCAAGCAGCCGGTGTACGACAGGCTGTCAACGTCGTATGGCCTGGTGAGCATGGCCTTTTCCATCACTGAGATCTATGAGCTCGTCAATCCCGACCGCTTCCTGGTCGAATATGACAGCAATGGCCGCATGCTCGGCTCAGGTGAGCTGTACCGGAACAGCTACATCACCCTGGTGGAGATGCAAGACGGCCTGATCAGCCGATTCCGCGAGTTCTACGACTCCCAGCGGTGCGCCGCAGTCTTCGGGCCACTGCTCGGTCCCGACCACTGACCTACGCTGCTGCGCTGGGGCGTGGCGTGTCGGTATGCGTTGGGCCTACCGTTGGCAAGCACCGTAGGTTCGGCTCAGGGCCGATGGGCTCACCAGGAGAAGGAGATTCAGGTGACTGATCGATCAGGACAGGCGTGGGAAAAGCTGGTTGCCCTGATGGGGGAGATTGAAGGTGACTGGTGGCGCGAGGCAAGAGGAATGCCGACCGCCAATGACCGAGCCGAGGCTCGAATGTTCGCCCTCAATGTCTTGCAGCATGCTCTGGAGTTCTGGTCGCAGGCCGATCCGGCCCGGCCGTGGTTCTACCGATGGTTCTCGCCCACCAAGAAACTGCTGGGCGACAACCCCGACGCCATCTACTACGGCAGCGTGATCGATCCCGATCGCAACTACGTGATCCGCGGGAATCTGGCCGGGGCGGTGTACACATCGTTCACGGTGGAGCAGGGAACCGCTGGGGGTGCGATGTCAGCCAAGCTGGGGGCCACACTCAATGACGACGAGATCGAGATCAACTCTGATGGAAGCTATGAATTGCACCTCAGCCAGGATCCCCAACCCGGCAACTGGCTAGCGCTCACTCCTGAATCCGGCAGCATCACGACACGGCACTACTTCGAGTGGGATCGCCCCGCGGCCACCGACCCCAACATGAACGTTCCCTTGTCCATCGAGCCGACGGCCGATCCCGGCCCGCCAGCGATACCCGACGACGAAGCTTGCGCGCAGAACCTCCAGAGGGTCATGACATTCCTTCGCAGTGTGACCGTGGACTGGCCAACCGGCCCTCGCGACAACATGCCCGCTTGGAGCTCTCCCGAGCCCAACTTATTCACCAACCCGCCACTTGATGAGGGGAATCGCACCATCGGCTACGCCGCGGCCGACAACGCCTACCGCTCGACCCGCTATCACCTCGGATCTGATGAAGCGCTGGAGATTCGGGGACGGTTTCCGCAGTGCCGGTTCGCCAACGTGGTGCTCAACAACCGTTTCATCCAAACCCCGCCCTATCGGAACCGGCGGGTGTCACTCAACCGACGCCAGACTGTGCTCGAGCCCGACGGCTCGTTCCGCATGATCCTTTCCCATCGCGACCCCGGCGTCCCCAACTGGCTGGACACCGCCGGTGCCCCTACCGGGACCATCTTCTGGCGCTACTTGCTTCCCACCGAACAGCCCACCCAGCTAGAGACGCAAGTGTTACCGCTCGAGGAAGTCTGACTTGCTGGTTTCAGATTGCGCCATTGCCGCCGTGAGGTTCACCATCACATTCATGGCTCAGTAATCTCTGCGCATCCTGATTTCGTTTGACATCGACGGCACGCTGGAGTGCGGGGACCCGCCGGGGCCGATCTTGCTGGAGGCGATGCGCCAGGCCAAGGCCAGGGGCTATGTGATCGGCAGTGGATCCGACCGGGTGCGCTCCGATCAGCAGCGCCTGTGGGATATCCACGGCATCGACGTGGACTTTGTGGGCGGGAAGCATCACCTGGACGAGGTGCGGAACCAGTTCGAGGCCAGCCGCTACATCCACATCGGCGACACCGATGTCGACCGGTACTACGCCGAGGCCGCCGGGTTCGAGTTCCTGCACGTGGAGGAACTGAATGGCGTCTCCAACGCGCTGGCTGGATCCGATTTCTTTGACTGGCTGGGTTAGCTCCGCAGTTTGCGCAACTCGGCCAGGGCGTCTCTAAGGCCTTCGGCCGCGGCGTCCACGTCTTCGTCGGTAGTCGACCACCCCACTGACAGGCGGAGCGAGTGGTGGGCATCCACGCCCATGGCCTCCAGCACTGGCGACGGCTCTAGTGACTCCGAAGCGCACGAGCTGCCAGAGTGGGCGGCAACGCCAGCCCGGTCCAGGGCTATCAGCACGGCCTGGGGCTCCACATCGGCGATGCCCAGACACACCAAGTGGGGCAGTCGCTGGGTGGGGTGGCCGTAGGGCTCTATGCCTTCAATGCCCAATGCCCGACTGCGGAGCGTGTCGGTGTGGACCCGAGCCCGGTCGGCCTCTTGTTCTAGTCCGCCGTCTTCGAACGCCGCGCATGCTGCGCCAAATCCGGCGATTGCCGCACCGTTCTCCAGTCCCGCCCGTCGAGCCCGCTCCTGGTCTCCGCCTTCCAGCAGGGGCACAAGCCGTAGGCCCCGGCGCACTAGCAGGGCACCGATGCCCGGCGGTCCTCCAAACTTGTGGGCGCTGATGGACATTAAATCGGCGCCGGTCTCTGCGAAGTCGATGTGGGCATGGCCAGCAGCCGCGGCCGCGTCCACATGGATGAGCACATCCGGCGACCGCTCGCGGCAGGCGGCGATCACCTCGGACACCAACTGCACTGTGCCCACTTCGTGGTTGGCCCACTGGCAGTGGACCGCCCCGGTGTCAGACTCGATGGCTGCGGCCATCTCCGCAGGATCCACCCGCCCAGTGCTGTCCACTCCGACCACGGTGTTCCGGTGATCGCCCGCTGCCAGCCGTTCGACCGACAGCCGCACTGCCGAGTGCTCCACCGCGCTTAACACCTGGTGAGCTCCCCGGTATGACGCCCCCCGTACCGCAGCGGCGATCGACTCGGTAGCCCCGCTGGTGAACACCACTTCTCGCGAGTGAGCGCCGAAGCAGTCCGCCACCTGCTGGCGGGCCTGTTCGATCTCATAGCGAGCGGTGAGCGCCTCGGCGTGCATCCGAGAGGGATCGGCGTGTCCGGCGGCCCACCACTGGTTCATGGCTGCCAGCACCTCGGAGCGGATGGGCGAGGTGGACGCGTGGTCGAGATAGTGGCGTCCGGTCACGGCACAGGGATTTCTGAGTCGATGCCGTAATCTACCGGCATGGCCTCCGCAGGCGACACCCCCGCCCCGCCGCGCCGGACCATCCCGTTCGCCGACCCGGAGTCCACTACACGGGTGATGCTGATCGCCTCGGGCAAGGGCGGCGTGGGCAAGTCGTCGGTCACTGTAAATTTGGGAGTCGCTTTGGCCGCCGCCGGGCATCGCACTGCGGTGGTAGATGCCGACGTGTGGGGCTTCTCAGTCCCCCGGATGCTGGGAATTGGCCAAGAACCGCAAATGGTGGGCGAGATGATCGTTCCGCCGGAGGCTCACGGCGTGCGGTGCATCTCCATGGGGTTCTTCGCCGAGGAAGACCAAGCGGTGATCTGGCGGGGGCCCATGCTCCACAAAGCGCTGGAGCAGTTCCTCACTGACGTGGCCTGGGACAATCCCGATTTCCTACTAGTGGACCTGCCGCCGGGCACCGGGGACATCTCCATCTCGCTGGCCCAGTTCCTGCCCCGCTCTGAGGTCTATGTGGTGACAACCCCCCAGCCCGCCGCCCAGCGGGTGGCCCAGCGGGCCGCGTTCATGGCCGAAAAAGTGAACCTCACTGTGCGAGGGGTGATCGAGAACATGAGCTGGTTCACCGGCGACGACGGCAAGCGGTATGAGCTTTTCGGCGCCGGAGGAGGCCAGGATCTGGCCGATCGGCTCAGCGTTCCCCTGATTGGGCAGGTACCGCTGATTCCCGCGCTGCGGGAGGGCGCCGATGAAGGCCGGCCCATCGCCGCGGAGGCCCCGGACTCTGAAGCGGGCCGAGCATTCTCGGCTATGGCCGCCCATCTGGTAGAAAATCCCCCGCCCCGGCGGATCTACCGTCCTGAACTCAAGATCAACTAGCTGATTCGAGCCCAAGGAGAAAGCGAATGAACGTCCGCATCGGCGTTATCCGGAGCCAGAAGGAGATCGAGGTGGAACTCGATCCCGATTCCGACTTGGATACGGTGAAGAAGGCCATCACTTCGGGCTTGGCGTCCGGCGAGATGCTCTGGCTCACCGACAATCGCGGGCGCGAGGTGGGAGTACCGGCGGCCAGCGTGGCCTACGTGGAGCTGGATCCCTCGGGGGGCAGCCGTTCCATCGGCTTCGGGGGCTGAATCGCCTCGAGACCATAAGCTTGTCTAATGGCGAGCCTGGAGGATTTGGCCCCCGATCTTCCCAAGTCGCGCCTGAACCATCTCCAGAGGCTTATGCGCACTTGGGCGCCCTTGGCCGATATCTCCTTTGCCGATCTGCTGCTCTACGTGCCCACCGGCTCTTCGCCGCTAGAAGGAACAGGCAACGCCGCCGAGGGCTTTGCCATCGCCGGTCAGATCCGACCCACCACCGCCCGATCGGTGCATCGCAGCAACCTCGTGGGGGCGATCTTCTCCCCTGAGCAGCGTCCGCTGGTTAACGTGGCCTTCCGGGAAGGGCGGATCACCGACGGCGGGCGCATCGGCCACGCCGACCAGCCCCGCATCCGTACGCTGACCGTTCCGGTGAACTGCCATGGCGAGGTCATTGCGGTGATGGCCCGGGAATTCGATCCCGACGCCCAGCGCAATCCCGGCGAATTGGAGATGAGCTACTTCAAGATGTTTCGGCGGTTGGCGACCATGATCGCCGAGGGGGAGTACCCGTTCCCAGTAGACGACATCGAGACCGAGGAGTCGCCCCGCGTAGGAGACGGGCTGATGCTGTTGGATGCGTCAGGCCGAGTTCAGCTGATCTCTCCCAATGCCGCCTCGGCGCTGCACCGCATCGGCCTCCACGGCGAGGTCGAGGGTCGTCGGTTGGTGGAGATCGGGCTGGAGCAGCGCGCCATCCGGGCGGCATTCGCCTCTCGCCTGCCCCAGACCGAGGAGATCCAACACGGCCATCAGGGCACGGTGGTGCTGCGCTGTTTGCCGCTCATCGGCAGTGGGGAGGTGACCGGAGCGCTGGTGTTGATGCGCGACATCTCCGAGCTGCGCCGCCGCGACCGCCTGTTGATGTCGAAGGACGCCACCATCGCCGAGATCCACCACCGGGTGAAGAACAACCTACAAACGGTTTCATCGCTGTTGCGCCTGCAGGGGCGTAGGGCCATTGCCTCTGAGGCCCGAGATGCCATCGAGGAATCGGTTCGGCGCATCCGGGCGATCGCCGTAGTCCACGAAATCCTGTCCCGTGACGCCAGCGGCGACGTGCCCTTTGTGGAAATTGTGCGGTCGTTGGTGCGGATGGTGGAGGAGGGGCTTACCGGTCCCGCCCGGCCAGTGGAGTTCAAAGTGGCCGGCGACGCTGGAGAGCTGGCCGCCGACGTGGCCACGCCGCTGGCGGTGGTGCTGAATGAGTGTCTGCAAAATGTCATGGACCACGCCTACCCCGAGCCGCCCGGCGGGCAAGTGCGAATCGAGTTGGACAACGACGGCGACCGGGTGCATGTGCGGGTGACTGACGACGGGGTGGGACTGCCGAACGGTTTCGACGTGGAAAGCGCCGATGGGCTGGGAATCGCCATCGTACGGAATCTGGTGAGCACCGACCTGCGGGGGAGCATCACCATGAGCAACGGTGAAGGGGATCCGCCCCGGCTCGGGACAGTGGTGGAGTTGGCGATCCCCTTGCTGGGGGGCCGATCGCCGGTGGCCGACTAAACCGAGAGAATGGATGCCTGGCGCTGCTCGGCCACCCTGATTCGGCGGAGCTGTCGGCGCTCTTCCTCGGATTTGCCGCCCCAGATTCCTGAGTCCTGGTTGGTGGCCAAGGCGAACTCCAAGCAGGCGGTTTGCGAGATGCACTGCTGGCAAACCACCTTGGCCGACTCGATCTGCTCAAGGGCCAGACCGGTACTGCCCACAGGGAAGAACAGATCCGGGTCGGTGTCGCGGCAGGCGGCTTGGCATCGCCAATCGTCCGCCGCATTGTCGAAGTCGAAAAGCAGGCCCTTGGTAATCACGCGGGCACAAGGATAGGGGTGGTGTACTGGTGTGGCAAGAGGGGCTAGTGAGGAATGTGTTGTTTTCTGGTAGCGATGTTGGTGCTGTGAGTATGGGTTCTGTCCGCAGATTGGCAAGATTGTTGTGATGAAGGTGATTGCCCATCGTGGGGCGTCGGCGGCTGAGCGGGAGAACACGCTGGAGGCATTTCGGGCCGCCGTGCGGCTGAATGCCGACGGTGTGGAGCTCGATGTGAGGCGGACGGCCAACGACGTGCTTGTGGTGCATCACGATGCCCACCTGCCCGACGGTCGGGCCATCATCGAGCTTCATGACAACGAGCTTCCCGACTGGGTGCCGACCTTGGCCGAGGTTATGGATGTGTGCCGTGACCCGGCATCAGACCGGGAGTTCGTCATCAACATCGAGATCAAGAGCGCTCCCAATGATCCCGACTACGACGCCGAGCACCAAGTGTCGGCCGCGGTGGCCGGGCTGGTCATGGGGTGGGGGATCGGAGAACACCACGGAGAGGTGATCGTCTCGTCGTTCGACATCGAGGCTCTCAACCGAATCAGGGCCATCGACCCCAACATCCCCACCGCCTATCTGACCTTCGAGGTGCTGGCCCCCGACCTGCTGGTAAGCCGGGTGGTAGCAGGGGGCCACACCGCCATCCACCCCTATTTCGCCTCAACCAGCCAGGCCCTCATCGACGCCGCCCACACGGCTGGCATAGAAGTGAACGTTTGGACCGTCAACGACCCCGACCAAATCGCCCAATTGGCTGCCATAGGCGCTGACGCGGTCATCACCGACGTTCCCGATGTGGCTCGAGAGGTCTTGGACAAAAACCCCTAGACACCCTCTGGGAGGGCCTCAGTCCATCGGAAAGGCCAAGGCCAGGGCGTTGGGGGCGTGGTGGAATTCGAGGCGGGTGGTCTCGCCGAGGTAGTCGCCGTCGAGCTGATAGGGAAAGGGGGCGTCGCTGGCCACCACGGCGCTGGTCACATCAGTGCAGGAGTGAATGTGGCGGTGGGCGGTGACGGCAGGTCCGTAGCCCAGGGCGCTGGCCGCCGTGCGAAGAAGGCGGATGGCCCGCAGCGACCGCAGGGTCACCATCGACAGGGGCGCATCCAAGGTGGCATTGGGCATCACGTTGAAGGGGCGCGACCCCAGATAGGTGTAGGGGTTGGTGTTGAGGCAGATGGCGAACTGGCCGGTCACCGCCTCGCCGTCAGCGTGGTAAACGGTGAATCGGGGGCGTGACCGGTCGTAGTGGCGCAACCAGGTGTCCACCGCCGCGTAGGCGAAAAGAGCGTGGTTGGCATACCGCTTCAATCCGGCCTTCCGCTCCACTTGCTGCACCACGTCGGCGTCGTATCCCACCCCGGCGTGGAACAGGAAATACCTCCCGTTCACCTGGCCTATGCCCACCCGTTTGATGTGCCCGGCGGCCAGCGTCTCCAGCAGCATGGCGGCCGCCTCCACCGGATCCTCCGGCAGGCCGATGGTACGGGCAAAGACATTTGTCGACCCCCCGGGAAGGGGGGCCAGGGCCACATCGGAACCGGCAACTCCGTTTACGGCTTCATTGAGGGTGCCGTCGCCGCCCAGCACCGCAACCACGTCGTAGCCGTCGGACACGGCCTCGTGGGCCAGGCGCGAGGCGTGTCCCCGCCGGTGGGTAGCGGCGAGGGTGACGTCGTGATCGGCGGACAGTGCCTTTTGGATGACGACTTGGGTCCGGGCAGTGACCGACGAGGCGTGGGGGTTGACAAGCAGCAGAACTTTCAGACACTCAACGCTATCGCTTGGATTCGAAAAGCCAACAAGACGCGACGAGGTGCGGGGGCACTTTGAATCCCCCCTGTTTGGTTTTGCGCGCCCGAACTGCGATGGGAGACTTGTGCGCTATGGACATTGTCGTCTGCGTGAAGCAAATCCCCGATCCGGCCGACCCCGGGGAACTCGATCCGGCAACCAACACCCTCAAGCGGGACATGAAACTCATCATGGACGAGTCGGACTCCTACGGCGTGGAGATGGCCCTCCAGCTGCGTGACGCCGCCGGCGAGGGCGAGGTAACCCTGGTGTCGATGGCCCCCCACGAGGAGGTCAATGGGCTGCGCTCCGCGCTGGCCATGGGCGCCGACAAGGCCATCTTGGTCAGCGACGAGACTCTGGCCGGAACCGACGCATTGGGCACTGCCCGAGTGTTGGCTGCGGCCATCGGCCGGGCCCAGGCCGACCTGATTCTTGCTGCCACTGAGTCGTCCGACGGCTACACCGGCACCGTCCCCGAACAGGTGGCCGAGCTGCTGGGCCTGCCCTCGGTCACGTTCGCCAAAGAGATCCAGGCCGAGAGCGGCGAGGTTCTGGTGAAACGCCAGACCGAGGCCGGTTACGACGAGGTGCGGTGCCCGCTGCCCGCAGTGGTATCGGTTACCGCAGGGGTGGTCGAGCCCCGCTACCCGTCATTCAAGGGCATTATGGCGGCCAAATCCAAGCCGATGGACCAGGTGGGGATCAGCGATCTGGGCATCAGCGCCGACCAGGTGGGCTGGGCCGGCGGCGGCCAGGAAATCACCGACGTCAGCCCTGCTCCAGAGCGGGAGGCGGGCGAGATCATCACCGATGAGGGCGACGCCCATGAGCGCATCATCGCCCTGCTCGAAGAGCTCAGGATCGTCTAGGAACCAGGACGCTAGGAGACAGTATGGGAACCATCTGGGTGTATGCAGAGGCCTCGGGCGGCAAGGTCGCCTCGATCAGCCTCGAATTGTTGACCAGGGCCCGCGAGCTGGCCGACACCGTGGAAGCTGTGGTTGGCGGAGATGGCGAGGCGTTGGCTGCCGAGCTCGGCGCCCACGGAGCGACCACAGTCCACGCCACCGGCGATTTGGGCGACGGCCTGGCTGGACCCGCGGTGGCCTCGGCTATGGCGACGGCCATCGAGGGAGGTGCTGCTCCCGACGCGGTGTTGTTCGGCACCACCTACGACGGCAGAGACGTGGCTGGGCGGCTGTCAGTCAAGCTGGGCGCCCCGGTTATCACCAACGTCGTCGAGCTGGAGCAGGGCGATGGTTCACTGGTAGGAACCGAGCCGGTATTCGGCGGCACGGTCAACGTCAGCACCCGGTTCAGCGGCTCGGGCGTCGGGTTGTTCCTGGTTCGCCCCAAATCGTTCGCTGCTGAGGAATCCGGCGGTGGCCCGGCCGCGGTGGCGGCGCTGCCAGTTCCCGATCTGGGGGCCACCGGGGCCGCTCGGGTAGTCGACCGCTTCGCCGAGGAGGCCAGCGGCCCCAAACTGGACGAGGCCGGCATAGTGGTATCGGGCGGACGGGGCCTGGGCGAGGCCGAGAAATACTCCATGATCGAGGATCTGGCCAAGCTCCTGGGAGGCGCCGCAGGCGCGTCTCGGGCCATCGTGGACGCCGGCTGGGTGCCCTATTCCCACCAGGTGGGCCAGACCGGCAAGGTGGTCAAGCCTGATGTGTACGTGGCCTGCGGCATCTCCGGGGCCACCCAGCACATGGTGGGCATGAAGGGCTCCAAGAACATCATCGCCATAAACAAGGACGCCGAGGCGCCCATCTTCGGTATCGCCGATCTCGGTGTGGTCGGCGACGTGCACAAGGTGGTCCCCAAGCTGATCGAGGCCCTCCAAGCCAGGGGTTAACCCCGATTCACACCAACGGCCACGGGTGGCGACGGCCACTGGGGTCGGTGGGGAAGCAGCCCTCGTTCACCAGTACGCTCGCCCGAGTCATCAAGGCGTCTCGCTCCAGCAAAGTGAGCAGATTGGCCACATCGGCGGGGAGGCCGTCATTGAGCAGGCGGGCCACGTCGCCCGCGAGGTCGGCCGGCAGGAGATCGCCGGCCCATTCCCAGATCACCGTGCGCAGTTTGAACTCACAGTGGAACGACAGCCCGTTGTCAATGGCATAGAGCCGGCCGTCGTCGCCAAGCAGAATGTGGCCGCCCTTGCGGTCGGTGCTGTTGATGATGAAGTCGAACGCGCACAGCCGCTGGAACCACTGATGGTGGACGGATTCCTCCCGCAAGGTGGAGTAGTGCTCGTCGTAGTCGGTGGGCACATAGAGCTGCACCGAACCCTCGCCCAGCGGCCCGTCCCTCATCACGGTGGGCGGGATCAGGTTCCAGTCCAACTCCCTGGACAACTCGAAGGCGGCGATTTCGCGCTTGTGCAGCCCAGCGGGGAAATCCCATAGAGGACGTTCACCCTGCACTGGCTTGTATACCCCCTGGACGATGGGAGCATCTGGGCAGCGGACGTCGACGAGGAAGGTCATGTTCGAGCTCCACGGCATTCGCCCCAGCACCTCGAGCTCGCCGGTGGTGAGCAATTCCACTGCCATCTCGTCATCAAGTGCAGGCCGCTCGCGAAACGGCGACTCAGATTTCGCTTCCATCAGTTGGAGCAGGGGCACCAGGTGCCGTCGTCGTTGAGCGGAGCACCGCAGTAGCGGCACGGAGGGCGGCCGGCAGCCACTACCTGCCGGGCTCGAGCCACGAATCCGGCCACTTGGCTCCGGGTGATTCGGAACCGGGCGGTGGCCGCATCGGCAGGATCGTCCTGAGCCAGCATCTCGGTGGCCATCACCAGCATCCGGTCGGCCTCGGGGTCGTAACCGATGCCGATATCGCCCACTGTCCATTCCGCTTCCACCGGATCGATCAGCCCGATATCGGCCTCGGGCTCGATGGAATCTGGGTCGTCGCTGATCTCCCGCAGCACCCCAGCCAGATGTTCGGCCAGCGCGGCTACCTGCTGCTTCTCCAGCTTGAGCGACACCAGCGTGCCGGTTAGGCCCGCCTGGAGGTAGAACACCCGTTGACCAGGAGGCCCGATGGTGCCCACCGTGAAATGCTCAAGGTCGTTCAGGTCGTAGGAGGCGCTCATGACGGCACCAGTGCCTTCAAATCGGAGGTGCTGTTGACGGCCAAGACCAGCGGGCCGTCGGTGGTGTAGAGGATGGCAGTGATCGAACAAGGTGACACCACGATCCGCTGGAACATGTCCAAATGGGCGCCCGAGGCATGCGAAACCGCGGCCTTGATGGTGTCGGCATGCGACACCGCCACCACCGTCGAGCCCGGGTGGCGGTCGACCAGCGACTGAACTGCCGCGGTCATCCGAGTCTGCATTTCAGCAAACGACTCCCCGCCGGGGAAGCGGAAGCTGCTAGGGGTGCGCTGTACTTGCCGCCAGTCGCGGCGACGGCGGAGATCGCTCAGGCGGCGACCAGTCCACTTGCCGAAGTCGCACTCGTTGAGACTATCCAGCACCCGCACGCGTCGCCCCACCGCCCGGGCGATAGGGGCAGCAGTCTCTCGAGCCCGCTCCATTGGCGAGGCGTACACCGCCCCGATGCGCTTTGGACCCAATGCGGCAATGCGGGCCGCGGCCTGTTCCGCCTGCTCCCGGCCTCGTTCGCTGAGGTGCAGCCCTGGCGCCCGTCCGGGCAGCACCGCCCCGGTAGTGGGGGTTTGGCCGTGGCGCACGAACAACACCATGGTGGGTTTGCGGGTTTTATTGGCCATTTGCTCTGTGGACTCTGACTCTAGGTGTCGTTGCCTCTGTACAAGTCTCGCCAGGCATCGTCCTCTATGTTGCCGGTAGTGGGTTCAATGGACACATTCGACGAACTGGCCGCTGATGTTATCGCCTGCCGAGCCTGCCCCCGACTCGTGGCCTGGCGGGAGGAGGTTGCCGCGACCAAGCGGGCCGCCTACCGGGATTGGACGTACTGGGGCCGGCCGGTGCCGGGCTTTGGCGATCCCGAGGCTCGCATCGTGGTGGTGGGGCTGGCTCCGGCAGCCCACGGCGCCAATCGCACTGGGCGCATGTTCACCGGCGACCGCTCGGGCGACTTCCTGTATGCCTCACTGCACCGGGTGGGGCTCGCCAACCAGCCCGAGGCCACCGACCGGGAAGACGGGCTGGTGTTGCGCGACACCTATATCACTGCCCCGGTGCGGTGCGCACCGCCCCAGAACAAGCCGACTCCGGCCGAACGGGACGCGTGCCGCCCGTTCTTGGTGAGAGAGCTGGCGCTGCTCCATCGGGCCAGAGTGTTCGTGGCCCTGGGGGCCATCGGCTACGCGGCGGTGGCCGCCGAACTGGGGGTGAAGCCCCGGCCCAAGTTCGCCCACGGCCTGGAGGCAGCCGCCCCCGACGACCGCACGGTGGTGTGCTCCTACCATGTAAGCCAGCAGAACACGTTCACCGGGCGGCTCACCACCGACATGCTGGACGAGGTGTTCCAACGCGCCCTGACCCTGGCTGGGGCTGGTTAGAACCGGGAATGGTTCGCGACCGCGGACAGGGGCCATGCACCACCCCTAGCAATGGCTCTCCAAACCCCGGATGGTTCGCGACCGCAGGGAATCGGGCGATACCGTTGAATCCGTGACAAAGGGCCGATTGCTCGCGGTGGTGGCCGCTGTGGTTTTGGTGGCGGCTGCCTGCGGTAATTCCGGGGCACCCACCTTCTATGACGACAATCCCGACGACTACCAATTCGATGCGAACAGTCCTGTGGAGCCCAACGTCGGCCAGCCCGAGCGAAACTTCCGCGACGGCTGCAAAGAAGCGGGCCGCGATGACCTCGACGAACAGGTGAGGGCCAACCTGGCCGATGTGTGCAAGTGCGGCTTCGACAACATCAGGGAAACGCTGACCTTTGAAGAGTTCAAGCAGCTTGACGACGACCTCCGCAGCGACATCAACGCCGACTTGACCGAAGAAGTGAGCCTGATCATGCGGCGGTGCATTCTGGAGGAATCCGGACTCGGCTAGCAGCCCGCTTGGGGCAGATCCTCCCTCAGACCCCTACCCGGACCGCGCTCTCGGCCCACTCGGGCCAGCGTTGGCGGCTCTTGGCAGCCAGCTTGTGCATGAGGGCCACCGCGCCCGGGTCGTCGTCGCCGGGGCGGGCCTGGATCACCCCGTCGTCCAGCATGGCGTTGATGACCGCCCGGCCCAGCTCGGTGCGAACCACGGTGAGGGTCCAGTCGGAGAGATCTCCGATGCCCCCAGTTGAGATGTCGGCGTGCTCGGCGGCGAAATCGGGGCAGAGGTTGCAGCCCTCCCGGGTCCAGGCGTGGCACTCTTTCAGATTTATCTCGTGGTAGTCGCCGTTCTTCATCCACACTTGGAACACGCCCTTGATGTTCATCTTGGCGATCTGGTCGGTGGGCAGTCCGTACT
>VYDF01000078.1 GCA_009843565.1 Acidimicrobiia bacterium
GCCCCTGGCCGCTGCGCCGTGCCGTCGGGCCCATGCTGGTAGCCATCGATTGGCCCTCCCCATCACAGCGCCGCCGCCTCTGGGCCATCCACGACACCATCGGAGCCACCGGCATCGAAATCACCGAGGTAGTCGACGACGGGAACCGCTCGGTGTCTGTGGTCGTCGGTTAGGCGTCGGGGGTGAAGATGAGGGGGCCGAAGACGATGTCGGTCATGCGGTCGCCGGAGTAGAGCTTCCAGGCCACGGCCAGGGTGTAGTCGCGGTCGATGATGAACTCTCGGCCCTTGACCTTGAACGCTTCGCTGACATGGTGCTGAGAGGTGTACAGGGCTCGGCCGTAGGCGATGGCGTTGCCCCAGAGATCGGGGCCGTCGTAGGTGTAGCGGTTGCCGTGCGATCGGGTGCGGATGTAGGTGTGCGAGTAGTCGATTGCTCCGGTGAGCTCTAGGGAGTGGGTGGCGCGCACCAGATCGATGGGGTCGTGGCGCAGGCGCACGCTCACTGATCCGCGGCGCTGCTGGTCGGCCCCGAACACCTCGCATTCTCCGCTCCACTCACCCCCGGTGCGGTCGGGCACGGTGTGGGGCCAGGCCGCCATCTCCCGTTCGGCCTCGATGTGGGCGTCGATCCACGCCTTGGTCTCGGGGTTGGTGTCGTAGTCGTGGGCGTTCAGGTAAACGCCGTTGAACACCGAGAAGATGGTGGGTCCCTCGTACAGCAGCGACGAGTACACCTGGGTCACTCCGTCGGGCAGGATCTGGTTCATGGTGTTGAGGTCGGCCCGCCACCCCGGCGCGTAGTAGTGCGAGTCCACCAGTGAGCCATAGGGATGGCCGGCGCCGTAGAAGTCGGGACCCTGGTAGATGCGGTCGTCGCCCCGGTCGTCCACGCCGAACTCGAAGTCCTTGATCTCGAACCGGTTGCGAAGCGGGCCGGTGTTCATGAAGTTGCACTGCATCCAGTAAGTGACTTTGCCGTCGGCGAATACGCTGGCCCGGCTGACCTTGTTGAACCCGGTGTGGTTTCCCTCGGCGTCGAACACCGATGGCAGGCCGTACCACTCACCGGTGATGCGCTGCTGCCACTCGGAGGCTTCGGTTTCGCTCATGGTGATCTCCCTCGTGATCGGCTAGGAACGGGCCGCTGTCTTGAGGCTGGCCTGGATGGCGGCGCTCGTCTCGGGGCCGAGCAACTGATCGACCCGGGCCCACACGGGATCGACCTCTGGATTGAAGATGGCAGCCCGGTTGCGGGCGTCGCGATCCGCCAGCTGTTCAGCGGTGGCCCCGCCGGTGGCCTCGTCGGGCACACCGTCGGCCACCAGGCCCAGCCAGTGGTCCCGATAGGAGGCCACCGCACCGAACACCGCCCGAAAGCCGTCTTCGTCAGCCCGGTGGGCCAGCATCCACGCCGACATGAGCTGCCATTGTCGGGGTGACAGGTGTGCCGGGGTGAGCCCCTCGATCTGCATGGTCTCGTCGTGAACCTCGGTGAGCGGGCCATAGCAGTGGTCGATGTAGGCCAGGTTGGCGCCCGGGTCCAGGCGGGGGATCAAGTCCAAGTGGAACGCATAGTGCGGTCCGGCCAGCACCGAGTCCACGGTGAAATGGGGCACCGGGCTGGCCGCGGGGGTGAAGGCGAAGCACATGTGACTGTCCAGCCCGAAGGCCTCCACGGTCATGCCCACGTACACCAGTGCCGCCACGCCGTCGCGGGCCAGCACCCGATGAGCGCCCACCGGCGAGCCGTCCATGGCCGAGGCCAGCGGCGTGTCCACCTCCTCCTCCAGCCCCAGGCGATCGGCAATAGCCTCCACCGTGCCGATGCAGAGATCGGCCGACAGGCTCATGACCGATCCTCCCCCACTGTGGGGAACACCCAGGCGTTGGCCAACTCGGGGTCGCCGGTGCGCCCCGGCGAGGGAATCACCGCCGCAGCCCGCATGGCCTCCTCGTCCGACGGGGTCTCCAGCGCCCAGCCCTTGTCGATCTGCTCCTGGCGCCAGCGACGGTAGGCCAGCTGGATGGAGTCGGACTTGACGTGCAGTTCGGCTGACAGGTCGAACGGCAGCAGCTCCGGTCGCTGGCCCTCGACAGTGGGCTGGTCCTCCAAGAAGATCTTGATGGTGCGCTCGTAGGAGTTCTTGTCGGCCCAGCCCCCGGTGAAGAAGGTGCGCAGCATGCAGAACTTCGAGACGGTGACGTGCTCATCACGGGGCACTGCGGCGGTGAAGATGCGGATCTCGCCCATGGGCAGCCGCACGATGAGCATCGACACATTGGGCGGGTAAAACCCGGTGCTGGTACTCACCGGCGGGCGATCCTTCTTGGAGATGAACCGCCATAGGCCCGACGGGCGGGGCGGCTCGAGTTCAACGGTGGCGGTGACCGACGCCAAGTGGCCGTTGATGCGGGTTTCGTCGAGGTCGAAGTCCTGGATCTCGGGCTGGTCCTTATTGCCGAACGACCCGGAGTGCACAAAGGGGGTATGGGCGATGTCCACCGCGTTCTCCAGCACCCGGTCGTAGTTGGCCTGCCAGGTGAACTCGCCGATGATTGCCCGATACCCCTCGGCCCTGGCCTCCGTGTGCTCCTCTAGACCCTCCAATTCCGGCACCGGCGGCCGATGCTCGGGGGCCAGATCGCCCAAGAACACCCACACGAAGCCGTAGCGCTCGATGCAGGGATAGGTGTCGATCCGGGCCTTCTTGGGAATGGGCAGATCGGGGCGGTTGGCTGGAATCTCCAGGCAGGCCCCGTCGGCTCCGTAGCGCCAGCCGTGGTAGGGGCACTGCACGCAATCGCCCACCACCGAGCCACCGGCCAGCGATCCGCCCCGGTGGACGCACAGATCGGACTGGGCGTTGACTGAGCCGTTCGGGCGGCGCCACAGCACCAGGTCGTGGCCGTGGACCCGGGCCAGCACCGGCTTATCGGTAACCCACTGCCCGAATTCCACGGCGTACCACTGGTTCTTGATCAACATGCCGGTTCCCCTCAGCTTGGTCGGGGCAAAACCCGGTCGCCGCCCCACAGGGCGCGCACCAGACGGTCGGTCATCTCCTCTCCAAAGAAACGAACGCCCATGATGTTGGCCGGGTCTCTCTCGGCGATGTTACGCCGCCGGGCCAGATCATCAGCGGCCAGCTGTTCCCGGCGCTCAAGGGACACGGGCTCGGCCTCGTCCACCCACGTAAGCCACTGGTCGAGTCGCCGGTGGGCCAGATTGCTGACCTGATTGAGCCTGACCTCGTCGTAGACGATGCCAGGGGTGGTGAAGCAGATGGCCACATCGCTCAGGGCTTGGCGGATATACAGCGCTCGGGAGGTGAACGGCGCCAGCCCTTCGTCGGCCCGCAGCTCCAAGAACTCTTCATTGAGCGGACCCCAGTACTTGTCGAGCGACTCGGTGTCGAGCATGAGATCGGAGCGGGGATTGAAGTCGATGTAGAACCACAAATCCGGCAGAGTCCCCCAGGCGATGCCCAGATGGGGCACATCAATATGAGGACCGAGCCAGGCGGTGACATGCATGTTGGTGAACCCCAGCGGGGGATTGCCGATCCACGAGTGGATAAGCCAGTCCATCTCCGGACCGGTGTAGCCGGCCAGCCGCCCGGCGGGGTACTCGGCCTCGCCTTGGTACGACTCCAAGTCCTCGGTACTGGGATCGCGTGCCATCTCGAACCGGGCCTCAATCTTGACCATGAGCTCTTCGGTGATCGACCACAGCCGGTTGAACGTGGCCGTGGCGTCCGTCGGGCCCCGTTCGTCAAAGATGTCTTGGACGCCCTTCAGCGTCTCGCGCATTGGTGCTCCGGTGTCGTCAGCGGCACACTGTTCCGGTAAGCGGAACAACGTTTCGTTAGTCTGACAGTAGGGCCGGGCAAAACCAGTGTCAACCAACCGGGAGGAGCCAAGACTGCGATGAGCCGCACCACGCTTTATGTCCCCGGAGATCGTCCCGACCGCTTCGACAAGGCGCTCAAGTCGGGGGCTGATGCCATCATCTGCGATCTCGAGGACGCGGTGGCCGAAGCGGCCAAGGCCACCGCCCGGGAGGCGGTGGGCCAGTGGCTGCGGGCCAATCCCGGCGCGCCGGCGTGGGTACGGATCAACAACCGCCCCGACATGGTGGAAGAAGACGCCGAACTGGTGCGGTCGCTGATTTCCGACGGCGTGGGCTTTGCCGGGGTGGTGGTGCCCAAGGCCGATGCCGCGGCCTGCTCCATCGACTTCGGCGGATGCCCGGTGACCGCGCTCATCGAGTCAGCGGTGGGGGTGGCTCAGATCTACGAGATCGCCGCGGTCCCCGAAGTGGTGCGCCTGGCATTGGGCGAAGCCGATCTGGCCGCCGATATGGGCATGGAGCCATCACCCGACGCCCTGGAGATGTGGCCGATCCGCACCCGGGTGGTGGTGGCATCGGTGGGAGAGGGTCTCGAAGCACCGTGTGGGCCGGTGTTCACCAACCTCGACGACGATGCGGGGCTGGTCGCCACCAGCGAATCGCTTCGCCGCCACGGCTTCGGTGGCCGGTCGGTGATACACCCCAAGCAGGTGGACGCGGTCAACGCGGCCTTCACCCCATCAGACGACGAGATCGCCCGAGCTAAGGGGGTCGTAGCCGCCTTCGAGGAGGCGACGGCCGACGGTCGGGCGGTGGCGGTGATCGACGGTGAGTTCATCGACGCCGCGGTGATGCGCTGGGCCCGAGCGGTGCTTGCTCGGGTGCCTTCCCACTAGTCGCAGCCCAAGCCTCCTGCCGGCGCGCTTTCGACGAGCACCGCTGAGGCCTGCCATGGTCTCCCACCCACGAGGTCGGTGTCCTTGGAAACCTCTCGGTTGACGGCCCGGCCGGGGTGCAGTTTGCCGACAAGTAGCTCGTCGTCGGGTTCGGCCCGCTGGCAGATCGGGGTGTTGATGGTCCCGTTGTAGGGGTTCGACCGATAGGGGTTCCACAGCGAATCGGCCGGTGGGTCGAGCAGCATGGTGGCGGCCAGCGGGCCGGGGGGTCCGCACGCCGCCACGCTGATCCGGTTCTCCGCGGCCCGCTCAACCAGGGCCAGGTCGCACTCCCAGCGGTTTTCCGGCTGCCAGCAAACGGCGACCAGATGGGCCCCGGCGATTGCCGCCAGTCGAAAGATCTCGGGGTAACGGTGGTCGTCGCCCACGACCACGGCCAAGTCGCCGAAGGGCGTCGGGTACAGGCTCACTTCGGTGCCCAACCGGGTGGCATTTGGGTGGCGGCCGCTGAGGTGGACCTGCGCTTGCTCGTGGACGAGGCCTTCGGCCGACCACACCTGGCCGAGATGCTGGTCGTCTCGACGGGCGGTGGTCACCACCAGCAGTCCGGGAGAGATGTTGGGCGGCGGCGGTGTCAGCTCGGGCAGCACCACCAGGGAGGCCCCGGTGCCAATGGCCTCCCCGACCAGTTCGGGATTTGACCGGGCGCCGGGAACGCATCCCACGATCACATCAAAGTCCCGCTCCACGTCGGGCCGAGTGGTGTGGGTCTGGGCCAGCGGGCCGTACACCTGGGGCTGTCGCCCCTCCAGCCGGTCGGGTTCAACCAGGGACAGGTCCAAGTCGGCAACGACCACCGCTTCACCGGTGAGGGGGGCCTGGGCCATCACCGTGCCGTCGGGGGCCACCACCTGGCTCTCCCCGGCACCGTTCAGCGCCTCGGGAGGCACGCCCAGCGCCTGACTGAACGCCGGCACCTGCTCAGCCAGCAGAAGCGGACCGACTTTGTTGGCGGCCACCACGTACACCCCGTTCTCCACCGCCCGCACCGGGATGTGCAGCCGGGCCTCATCGAGGGCGAACGAGTTGAGGCTGTTCAACAGCAGGCGGGCGCCTCGCACTGCGAATGTACGGGGCACCTCGAAGGTCACACCGTCCATACATGAGTACAGACCAACGGGGCCGAATGCGGTGTCGGCCACCGGACTGACTTCTGAGCCTGCGCTCAGGTAGGCGCGCTCGTTGCCCATCAGCATCTGCTTGTCTGCGGTGGCAGCCACTCCGCCTTGGGGGTCGATCAGCACATTGGTGGCGGTTACTCGATCGCCGTCCCGGGGCACGGTCACCGTCAACGAGGCGTAGACCCCAATCTCTGCGGATCGTTGGGCCAGTGTTCCCAACCAGGGGCCGTCGAGCGATACCGCCACCGTTCGGCAGTGGTCTTGGCTTTCGTAAACCGATAGGTGGTTGCAGAACTCGGGCATCACCACCAGGTCGGCCCCTTCGGCCGCGGCCGCGTCCAACATCCGAACGCAGGTGGCCAGGTTCTCGTCGAGGTCGGTGCCGGTGGCGAACTGAACTGCGGCTACTCGAACGCGGTCTCTCACGGGCCGCTGGGGCGGGCCCCGAGCTTGGTCGAGAGCCCTCGGGTGGCCTCCACCACCGCCGCGGCTGAGCGGGCGATCTTGTCGCGAAAACGCTCAATCGGGCCGCTGATGCTGATCACCGCCACCGGCTGGTGGTTGTGGTCGAGGATGGGTGCCGCGACCGAGCCAGCATCATGCTGGCGCTCTCCCAGCGACACGGCGAATCCCTGCTGGCGGATGCGGTCCAGTTCGGCCCGCAGTTCGTCGACCGACACGATGGTGGCCTCGGTCAGCGAGTCGAGCGGGTTCTCGGCCAGGTAGTGGTCGATCTCGCCATCGCTCAGCCAGGCCAAAAACGCCTTCGATGAAGCCCCGGCGTGCAGCGGGAACGAACCGCCGATGGGCACGGTCATCTTCACCTCGCGGGGAGGCGTGATCTGAGCCACATACACCCGTCGGTTGCCGTGGCGCACCGACAGGGTGGCAGTCTCGTCGGTCTCAGCGCTGAGCCTTCGCATCTCGTCCAGGGCCAAGTCTCTGACATCGAGTTGATCGCGGTAGGCCCCGGCCAACTCCAGCACCGCCGGACCCAGCGCGTACCGCCGGCTCTCCGGGTCGACGGTAAGCAGGCCGGGCTCGCACAGAGAGGTGAGTATCCGATGGACGACCGCCTTGGACACGCCCAATTCGCGGGATATCTCGGTCACGCCCAGCGTGCTCGGCGACCGTGAGAACAGGAACAGCACATCGACGGCCCGCTCAATTGCCGCCACTCCCCGACCCGAACCAGACACCGAGTCCGAATTTTCTGCTGTTCCGCTCAGAGGAATGACCATACCGCGATCCGGCTGACTTGAACCATAATTCCCTGTCGATGGTTGCTTGACCCCGCCAAATTGGGGAACACTACGGACAATGTTCCACTGGGAGAAACGTCGTTCCGCATGATCGGGCCCCTTACCGATCTTCGGGTCATCGATGCCTCCACCGTTTTGGCCGGGCCGCTTATCGGCCAGATCATGGCCGATTTCGGTGCCGACGTGATCAAGGTCGAGCATCCCCTCACCGGTGACAGTCTGCGGGGCCATGGGGCGCAAAAGGACGGCCAGGGACTCTGGTGGAAGCTCGTGGCCCGCAACAAGCGCTGCTTGGGCTTGGACCTGAGCCATCCCGAAGGTGCTGAAGTGTTCTTGGAACTCGCCTCCGCGGCCGACGTGGTGATCGAGAACTTCCGGCCCGGCACGCTCGAGCGCTGGGATTTGGACTGGGAGAAGCTGTCCGGCCGAAATCCGGGCCTAATCCTGTGCCGGGTCACCGGGTACGGCCAAACCGGCCCCTACGCCCAACGGCCCGCATTCGGCACGCTGATCGAGGCGATGAGCGGATTCGCCCACATGACCGGAGAGGCTGACCAGCCCCCCACGCTGCCTCCATTCGGTTTGGCCGACAGCGTGGCCGGGATCAGCGGAGTGGCGGCGGTGATGATGGCGGTCCACCACCGCCACTCCACCGGTCAGGGCCAAGTGGTGGATCTGTCCATCTTGGAGACGCTGGCCGCCGCGCTGGGCCCCCATGTAGTCACATGGGATCAGACCGGCATCATCGCCGAGCGATCGGGCAACCGGTCGTCCAATAACGCACCCCGCAACACCTACCTCACCGCCGACGGCTGCTGGGTGGCGGTGTCGAGCAGCGCTGACGCCGTGGCCCGCCGAACTATGGAACTGGTTGGCCGGGGAGATCTGGTGTCCGAGCCCTGGTTCGCCACCGGGTCTGGTCGAGCCGAGCACGCTGATGAGATTGATGCGGCCCTGTCCTCGTGGATCGGCGAACGACCGCTGGACCAAGTGATGGACGCATTTGCCGCGGCTGAAGTGGCAGTGGCCCCGGTGTATGACGTGGCCCAGTACGCGGGCGATCCCCAGGTGCAGGCTCGGGAGGCGATCACCGCGGTCGACGACCCCGACTTGGGCCCCGTTCAGATGCAGAACGTGCTGTTCGGGCTGTCTTCTTCTCCCGGTGCCGTCCGGTACACCGGCCGAGACCTGGGAGCGGACACCGACGAGGTGCTGAAGGAAGCCGGTCTGAGCGCCGAGCGCATCGACGAACTCCGAGCTAAGAAGGTGGTGGCATGAGCGGCAGTCGCACGGATGCGGCCGGGGCCCTGATCGATCTCGTCGCCCAAGCCACGGTGTACGACTTGGGCCGACCCATGCAAAACGGCATGGCCCAGTCGCCCAACCATCCGCAGTTTCACCATTGCTTGGACCGACTGCACGGTGATCGGATGCGGCCCGACGGCGGCTCGGCCGCAGCTGACCTGCTTACTACCGGCTGTCACGTGGGAACCCACGTCGACGCTCTGGCCCATGTCAGCCACCAAGGGCAGTTGTACGGAGGAATCGACGCCGCCCAAGCTCAGGCCAACGGCGGCTTCGCGGTTCTGGGCATCCACGAGCTTCCGCCGTTTGTGGGCCGCGGGGTGCTGTTGGACATTCCCGGGCTATTCGGGGTCGAGATTTGCGAGGGGGGCCACGAGATCTCGGTTGCCGAATTGGAGAGTGCAGCGGCCCGCCAGGGGACTTCGGTTGGTCCGGGTGATGCGGTACTGGTGCGCAGCGGCTGGGGAGCACACTTCGATGATCCCGAGCGCTATCAGGGCAAGTACTCCGGCGTGCCCGGCGTGGGTGAAGCCGGCGCCCAGTGGCTGGGCGATCAGGGCGCGGCGCTGGTGGGGGCCGACACTCTGGCGTTCGAGTGCATCCCCGCGGGCCAGGGCCATGCCCTGCTCCCGGCCCACCGAGTGCTGTTGGTGGAGCGGGGAATCAACATCATCGAGGCAATGGACCTGGATGGCCTGGCCGCCGCTGGGATCTACCAGTTCGTGTTCGTGCTCTCCCATCTAAACATCTATGGCGCCACCGGCGCTCCGGTCCGGCCATTGGCCCTCGTATGAGATTCGCAGGGATGCTAAGAGCGAGGCAGGAGATTGCATGACATCGATCCTGTCTCAACTCGGCGCATTGGCCAGCGGTCCGGTCCCCGATGCGGTGCGAGCGGGCATCCCCTCTCGCATCATCGACATCGTGGGAATCGCGGTGCGGGCCAGCTCGCTGGACACATCCCAAGCAGTCGTCGAGTTCGCCGCCGACCAGGGGTCGGCCCCCCAAGCCACTCCCATCGGCGGCGGCCAGACCATGTCGGCGGCCGAGGCTGCGTTTGTCAACGGCGTGCTGGCCCATTCGCTGGACTACGACGACACCCATCTGCCGTCCATCCTCCATCCCAGCGCATCGGTGGTGCCCGCCTCGCTGGCCGCGGCCGAATGGAAGGGGGTTCCCGGCGCAACTCTGATCGACGCCGTGGCGGTGGGCCTGGAAGTCACGGTTCGCCTTGGGATGGGCGGTTACGACCACCGAGCCCGCCAGTCGGTGTATTTCGAGCGGGGACAGCACGCCACGTCGATCTGCGGTGCGGTGGGGTCGGCGGCGGCCGCGGCCCGCCTGCTCGGCGCCGATGCCGACGGAATCGCCCACGCCATGGGCATCGCATGCAGTATGGGCAGTGGGATCATCGAGGCCAATCGGGCCGGGGGCACGGTCAAGCGGCTGCACTGCGGCTGGGCTGCTCGAGCCGGGGTCACCGCGGCCCAACTTGCGGTCCGGGGCATCACCGGGCCGCCGACCGCTGTCGAGGGCCGGTTCGGGCTGTTCCAGGCCTTTCTGGGAAACCAGGCCGACGTCGAGGCGGTCACTGCCGACCTGGGGGAGCGGTGGGAGGCAGAGAACATCTTCTACAAGCCCTACCCGGCCAATCACTTCACCCACACCGGTATCGACGCCGCCATCGCCCTGCGCTCAAGGGGCGTCGGCCCCGACGACATCGCCACCGCAACCTTGGAGGTGGCCCCACCGACGGTGCGCACTATCGGCGAGCCCATCGAGGTGAAGCGGAAACCGGAATCCGGCTACCACGCCCAGTTCAGTGGTCCCTACACCGTGGCCGCCGGGCTCCTCGGCGGAAACGGCTTGGGGGTCGGCTTGGCCGACTTCACCGACGAACTGGCCTGCGACCCGGTACGGAGAGAGCTGATGGCCCGGATCGATGTGGTGGGAGATCCCCGATTGATGGCCATTTATCCGTGCCAGCTACCTGCCCGTCTGACCGTGACCACTGCCTCAGGCCACACCGTGGTGGAGGAAAGGCTGGCCAATCGGGGAGGACCCGACCAACCTCTGTCCGACAGCGAGTTGTCCACCAAGTTCGCCGACAACACCGCCGGTTTGGTGGCCGACAGCGTTTCCAGCCGAATCTACGATGCCTTATCAGGGTTGACCGCGGCGCCATCTGTGTCCGGATTGCTGGCGCCTCTGGTCGATCCCATTGGGAAACAGCCATGACTGACATCGTGATCACCGGCGCCCAGGTCGTCCGCCCCGATGCGGGCACGGTTGACGAGGTTGACATCGCCATCACCGACGGACGGATCAGCGATCTGGCTGTCGGCCTGGCCGCTTCTGCTGATCCCGCCGAGGTGTTCGACGCCACCGGCCTCATCGCCTTCCCCGGATCGGTGGACGCCCACACCCACATGGGCATCTACAACCCGCTAGACCAAGACGCCATTAGCGAGAGCCGGGCTGCGGCCCAGGGCGGCACCACCACCGTGCTCAACTACATGCGCACCGGCCAGTACTACCTCAACCGGGGTGGCCCCTACGGCGAGTTCTTCCCCGAGGTGCTGCGTCTGATCGACGGCCGCAGCTACGTCGATTACGCCTTCCACCTCGCTCCCATGCAGGCCTCCCACATCGACGAGATCCCCATGCTGGCCACCGAGTACGGGGTCACCTCGTTCAAGATCTTCATGTTCTACGGGGGCCACGGCCTGCACGGGGCCAGCGACGACCAGGCCAGCTTCTTGATGACCCCGCCCGGCGAGCGCTACGACTACGCCCACTTCGAGTTCATCATGCGGGGAATCGCCGAAACCCGTCAGGCCCACCCCGATCTGGCCGACGCCCTTTCGCTCTCGCTGCACTGCGAATCGGCGGAGATCATGACCGCCTACACCAAGTTGGTCGAGGCCGAGGGCCGCCTGGCTGGTCTGGCCGCCTACTCGGCGTCTCGACCCCCCCACTCGGAGGGACTGGCCGTGACCGTTGCGTCGTATCTGGCCCACGAGACCGAGGTGGCCAACATCAACCTGCTGCACCTGTCGTCGGCCAAGGCCATGGACGCCGCCCTGCGCATGGCCCGGTGCTTTGAGAACGTGGATTTCCGCCGGGAGGTCACCATCGGCCACCTGCTGGTGGACATCGAGACCTCCGGCGATCCGTGGGGCAAGGTCAATCCCCCGATCCGACCCCGGCCCGATGTGGAGGCGCTATGGGAGCATGTGCTGGCCGGCGAAGTCGACTGGGTGGTGAGCGATCACGCCTGCTGTCGCACCGAGGCCAAAGTCGCCGCGGAGAACCCCGATGACATCTGGCTGGCCAAGAGCGGTTTCGGGGGCACCGAGTACCTGCTGAACGGCCTCTATTCGGAGGGTGTCAAGCGGGGCTTGGGGCTGGCCGACATGGCCAGGCTGCTGTCGTGGAATCCGGCCCGGCGCTACGGGCTGGGCACCAAGGGCACCATCGGGATCGGCTACGACGCCGACATCGCCCTGTTCGATCCGGCGGTCAGCCATGTGGTGCGGGCCGCCGAGTCGGAGTCCAGCCAGGGCTACACCCCGTTCGAAGGCCAAGAGCTCACCGGCAGAGTCAGCCATGTCTGGCTGCGGGGCCGGCGCATCCTGGCCGACGGACAGGTGGTGGGCAGCCCCGGCGGCCAATACCAAAAGCGGCCGACATGAGCGCAGCAGACGGACCGCTAACCGGGATCGGGAAATCCGCCGGCCTTGGCCACCAGGCTGGGCACGCCGTGGCCGAGCTGGGTTTCCAGCCAGGCGGTGGTGTCGATGAGTGCCCCAAGGTCGAGCCCGGTGTCGTAGCCCATCTCGTGCACCAGATACACCACGTCTTCGGTGGCGACGTTGCCGGTGGCCTTGGGGGCAAAGGGACATCCCCCCACCCCGCCGAGGCTGGAGTCGAACACCCTCACTCCGTTGTCCATCGCTGCCGCGATGTTGGCCAGGGCGGTGTTGCGGGTGTTGTGGAAGTGGCCACGCAGAGCGATCCCGGGCGCCCGCTCTCCGGCGCCTTCGAAGAGGGTGGCCACCTGGGTGGGCACGCCCACGCCGATGGTGTCGGCCAGCACCAGCTCGTCGGGCTGGGTCTCGGCCAGTTCGCCCACGATGTCGAGCACCTTGTCGACGGCCACCCGTCCCTCATAGGGGCATCCACACACCGCCGACACCGTCACCGCCGTCTTGATTCCGGCCGCCTTGGCCGTCTCGCTGATGATGCGCCACCGCTGCACCGATTCGGCCACCGACGCCCGCTGGTTGGCCTGGGAGAACGTCTCGGTGGCCACCACCACCCCGCAAACCTCGTCGACACCGGCTTCAACGGCCCGCTCCACCCCCCGCTGGTTGAGGGCAAGGGCGCTGTAACTCACCTCGCCCGACCGGGGCACCGCGGCCATGACCGCGTCGCCGTCGGCCATCTTCGGCACTGCCTTGGGGCTGACGAAACTGGCCGCCTCGATTCGGGTGTGGCCAGCCGCGGCCAGCCGCTCGATGAGCTCGACCTTCTGGTCGACGCTGAGGTCGGCGGGATCGGCTTGCAATCCGTCGCGAGGGGCGACCTCGACGATTTGAATGCGTTCTTTCACAGCAAGGCTGAGCATATCGGCAGAGGAGGATGGCGATGTCCGGGTCGCTAACCGACATCCGGGTGATCGAGATCGGCACCCTGCTGGCCGGGCCGTTCTGCGGTCAGCAGTTGGCCGACCACGGCGCCGAGGTCATCAAGGTCGAGCCGCCGGGAACCGGAGATCCCATGCGGGTGTGGGGCCAGGAGAAGGCCGACGGCAAATCGCTGTGGTGGCCGGTGGTCGGCCGAGGCAAGAAGTCGGTCACCATAAACCTGCGGGAAACCGCCGGACAGGACCTGGTGCGACAGCTGGCGGCCAACGCCGACGTGCTGGTGGAGAACTTCCGGCCCGGCACTCTGGAGAAGTGGGGACTGTCTCCTGCCGAGCTCCATGCCGTCAATCCCCGGCTGATAATCACCAGGGTGTCGGGGTACGGCCAGAGTGGGCCGTATGCGTCCCAGCCCGGCTTCGGTGCCATCGGCGAGGCGCTGGGGGGCATCCGCTACACCACCGGCGATCCCGAGAAGATGCCCAGCCGTACTGGCATCAGCATCGGCGACACCCTCACCGCCATGTTCGCCACCATTGGCACCCTCAACGCCCTCCACGCCCGCCAGCGCACCGGCAAGGGCCAGGTGGTGGACGCTGCGCTGTACGAGTCGGTGATGGCGGTCATGGAGTCGCTGCTCACCGAGTATCACGTGGCCGGGTTCATCCGCGAGCGCACCGGGTCGATGATCCCCAACATCGCGCCCGCCAACGTCTACCCGACCCGGGACGGAAAGATGCATCTGATCTCCGGCAACCAGGACACCGTATGGCGGAGGCTGGCTGAGGCCATGGGCCGCCCCGAATTGGGCGAGGACCCCCGCTATGCCACCCATCTCGCCCGGGGCGACAACCAACTGGAACTCGACGAGCTGATCGCCGAGTGGACTGCCACCCTCGACGCCGAAGAACTGCACCGGCTGCTAAACGAGCATGCTGTTCCCAACGGGCAGATGTATCGAGCCCCCGAGATGTTGGCCGATGAGCACTTCGCCGCCCGGCAGGCCATCGCCTGGGTGGACAGCCCCGACTTCGGCTCGATTCCCATGCAAAACGTGGTGCCCAAGCTGTCGGGCACCCCGGGAGAAATCGAATGGTCGGGTCCGATGCTGGGCGAGCACAACGAAGAGGTGTTTGGAGGGATACTCAAACTCGATGACGACGCCATCGGCCAGCTCCGGGCCAATGGGATAATCGACTGATGGGGTGTGGGCAGGCATGACTGACGACCGACTGTCTGAGGACTACCGCCAGGCCGGGTTCAGCAACCGACTGGGTTTCGGCCAGCATCCCGCCCTAGTGGTGGTGGACTTCTGCCAGGCCTATCTAGACCCAGTTTCACCGCTATACGCGGGTGTGGAAGCCGCCCGAGAGTCGTGCATACGGCTTCTGGCCGCCGCCCGGTCGGCTCAGATCCCCGTACTGCACACCAGGGTGGAGTTCCAGCCCGGTGGGGCCGACGGTGGGATTTTCTTTCGCAAGGTCGGCGCGCTGGAGTGCTTCGTCCGGGGCAACCCCCTGGGCCGCTACGGCGACGGCCTGGAACCAGCCGACAACGAGGTGGTGGTGGTCAAGCAGTACGCCTCAGGATTCTTCGGAACGTCGCTGGCCTCCACGCTGACTTCCCTGGGCACCGACACCTTGATCATCACCGGAGTGTCAACCAGCGGGTGCGTTCGGGCCACCGCGCTCGACGCCTGCCAGCATGGGTTCGTGCCCATTGTGGTGAGAGATGCCTGCGGCGACCGAGACCAGCGCGTCCACGAGGCCAACCTGTTCGACCTCGACGCCAAGTACGCCGACGTCGTCTCCGAACAAGAGGTGCTCGACTACCTGTCGGTCAGGGGATGAGCACCACCTTGCCGAGCTTGCCGGGGACGGCAAAGTACTCGTAGGCCGCGGCCGCTTCAGCCAGGGGGAAGGTGCGGGCGACAGGCACCCTTATCTGGCCCGATTCCACCAGGGGAAGCACGTGGAGCTCCAACCGCCGGGCCACTGTGGCTCGCTGCTCCAAAGAGCGGGGCCGCAGGGTGGAGGCGAGCAGCCTCACCCGCTTGACCATGAGCAGCGCCAGATTCAGTGACACCTCGGCTCCCGCCCCCACACCGATCACCACGATGCGGCCCTCGGTGGCCAACGCCTTCAGGTTGGCAGGCCAGTTGGGGGCGCCCACCAGCTCGAGGATCACGTGGAACGGCCCGGCTTCGACGAAGTCAGCAGGGTCGATGGCATGGGCTCCCATCTCGGCCACCGCGGCCCGGGAGTCGGGATTGCGCACGGTTGCCGTCACCTCCGCCCCTGCGGCCGCGGCCAATTGCACCGCGGCCACCCCCACGCCCCCGGCCGCACCGTGAATGCACACTCTTTCGCCCATTTCCAGGCCGGCCTGGGTGAATAGGGCGTCGTGGGCGGTGGCGAACACTTCGGGGAATCCCCCGGCGCTCTCCCAGTCCAGCGATTCGGGAACCGGCATGGCCAGTGGCTCGTCCACCGCGCACAGCTCGGCCTGCCCGCCCCCCTGCACGACCGCCATCACCCGGTCGCCCACCGAGAACCGCCGGCAGCCATCACCGGTGGCCACCACCTCCCCGGCCATCTCCAATCCGCCGGTGGCCGGCGCTCCCGGTGGCGGGGCGTAGCCTCCCTTGGCCTGAGCCAAGTCGGCGCCGTTCAGCCCCGCGGCCCGCACTTCCACCAGAAGCTGCCTGTGACCCGGTTGGGGATCGGCAACCTCGCCGATGGTCGCCTGCCCGTCTTCGAATATAACCGCTCTCATCAGAACTGCAATCTAGTGACCAAGACCGCCCTTGGCGGGGGTGTCGCGACGACATCCATGCCGTAGGCTTCGGGCATGGAAACGCTGACTCAAGCCACGTTCACCCGCATGGACGAGTCCACCGCTGAGGACTGGGCAGCAACCATTCCGGCCCACCACTACCTGGAGCAGGGATTGGCCGACCGGGTGCTGCGGGAGCTGCGCGATCTGGCCTCCGGACCCCAGGGCTTTGCCGTCGACCGCTTGGTCCACAGCATCCAAACCGCCCACCGGGCCGAGAAGGCCGGGCGCGACGACGAGTATCTGGTGTGCGCACTGGTCCACGACATCGGCGACCTGCTCAATCCTTACAACCACCCCGATCTGGCCGCCGCCATCCTCAAACCGTTCGTGTCGGAGGCCAACCTGTGGATGGTGCAGATGCACGGCGTATTCCAGGGCTACTACTTCTGGCACCACGTGGGCCTGGACCGCAACAGCCGTGACGCCTACGCCGCCCACCCCCACTACGACCGCTGCGCCGAGTTCTGCGCCGAGTACGACATGCCGGCGTTCGATCCGGCTTATCCCACGCCTCCCCTGGAGCACTACGAGCCGCTGGTGCGCGACTTCTTCGCCCCCAAAGCGTGATCCTCTCCGACGTCTCCATCCGCAAGGAGCTGGAGGCGGGCCGCATCGAGATCGAGCCGCTGGCCGACGGCGCCATCCAGCCGTCGTCGGTCGACTTGCGAATCGACCGGCACTTCCGGGTGTTCCGCAATCACACCGAGGGGCTGATTGACGTCAAGAAGAACATGGATGCTCTCACCGAGCCGGTAGAGATTGAACCCGATGGGGTGTTCATCCTCCATCCCGGCGAGTTCGTGCTGGGCGCCACCCTGGAGCGGGTGCGGATCCCCGACGACTTGGTGGCCCGACTGGAGGGCAAGTCGTCGTTGGGCCGCCTGGGGCTGCTGATCCACTCCACCGCAGGGTTTGTGGACGCCGGGTGGAACGGTCGCCTCACCCTGGAGTTGTCCAACGTGGCCACCCTGCCCATCACCCTTTATCCGGGAATGAAGATCGGCCAGATCTCCTTCATCCGCATGACCACTCCCGCAGAGAACCCCTACGGCTCAGCGGCAGCTGGCTCCAAGTATCAGGATCAAGAGGGTCCGATCCCCTCTCGCTACTGGGAGAACTGGTAGGAGCAATCCCTAGTCGGCCTCTTCGCGCTCGGCGATGAGGGCGGCGGCCTGGGTGGGCCACTTCCACTTGCTGATTCGACCCGGGACCCCCAAGGTGGCTTCGAGCGCGCGCACGCCGTCGTCGTCGAGGCCGGCCAAGTCTTCGTAGGTGACGATGCCGTGTTCGGGCAGCGCCCGGGCCAGTGCGGGGTCGGTGCCCTTGATGCGGGTGAAGTCGTCTGGTCGCTGGGTCGGTGCTGAAGCAGGCGCCTCGGCGGGGGCAGGTGCCGCTGCTTCTGGCTCCGCCTCCGGGGCTGCTGGCTCTTCGGGCTCGGATGCTTCGACGGGCATCTCCGGCTCCGTCTCCGGAGCGGTTGCTTCCTCGGGCTCGGATGCTTCGGTTTGCGGCTCGGCTTCGGCCACCGGCGGGGCTTCGACGGCCACCGCAGCCTGCGGCCCTTCCGCTTCGACGGCGACGGGTGCGGGCGCCGCAGTGCGGATGGTGAGCAGGTCGGACTGGCGGGCGGCCTGCTGGGCGGCGTCGCGGTTCTCCAATGCCTCCAGCAGGTGCATGGATATGTCGCCCACCACCACGTCTTCATCGGCCCCCTCGGCCTTGATGCCGTCGTCGATCATGATGTAGCAGAACGGGCAGG
>VYDF01000276.1 GCA_009843565.1 Acidimicrobiia bacterium
TGGGCTCTGTCCTCCTATTGAGACTGCGAGATCGGCGGTGATGGGAACCGAAGAATTGCTTTCAAATACGTCACTTAATATGTCTTCCTGATGGCGCGCTCCTGACACTTTCTTCAATATCCGAGCATAGCCTGATTTGCCGCTGCCGTTATCCCCAAAGATGATTGTTAGTCCTTCGGATGAAAATTTGAGGTTCTCAGAAGAACTGATGGCATTTACATTGCTTGTGGCGCACACTTCCAGCAACGTTACCGGTACAGAAGGAGTGCTAGGGAGGGACGTGGGCGTGATGAATTTAGCATCGGCAAAATCTTCACCATTCAGGAGGAGCTCAGCGATTGAATGATGTTGTGGGCGAGACATGGACTCACCCTCGGCCAGTCGTTGGAGTACGTGTCGTTGCCAACCAGGAAGTGTTTTGGCCCAGTTTGTGAGTTCTTCTGCAAGTTGGGTCATATCTAAGTGATATCACATGCAAGGAGTGAAACAGGCAGGTTTTGGAAGACGGAGGCCCTTAGGGGCATTCCTTGCCTAGGAGTCATCCCATTGGATTGTTGGCTGGCAGATGTGTCAAGTCAGAACACAGATGCTCAAAGAGCTTTACATGGGGAGTGGAGTGAGTGGGAGGTGGTAGGCGGATTCGGCCGGACGGCTTGTTTGGCAGAATGGTAATGGGGACATGGATTCGAAGGGGGCCTGGGGCCTAGACCTGTGTCTGTACGAATTTCCACCCCCTGTCAATACGCGCACCGGCTCCGGCGCCTCAGTCTGTTTACAAGTAGTGGGACGTGTGGTGAGGATGTTTGGACAAAGGGATGCCGTTGCAGCATGGCGTTGCTACCGTGGCAGGCCGTGGCCTACCTCCCAGCAACCGCGCCTACCGCGATAGGCAAGGCTTCTAACGCATGAGGGCCAGATGACGGTTATCGAGTCGCAGTCAGCGGTCGCCGTGCCGGAGCAGGGAAATCTCGTTCTTGTACGGGATCGGTACTGGGTGGTGGAGTCTGTGCGGCCGTCGACGCGGCCTGTGGATCCTTTGAGTGCCAACGGGCTGACGCAGCACCACATGGTCAATCTGGTGCCGATTGATGACAAGGGAGGTTCAGCGCCTCTAAGTGTGTTCTGGGAGACGGAGCCAGGGACTGAGGTGCGGCCTCAGGCGGAACTGCCGGATCCGCGGGAAGGGGTCGACGAGGCGGACACATTTGCGGCTTTTCTTGACGCTGCCCGCTGGGGGGCAATTGCGTCAACCGACCCGCGGGCTTTTCAGTCTCCGTTCCGCGCCGGGATCGAGATAGAGGATTATCAGCTCCTTCCGTTGGTTGAAGCGCTCAGGATGCCTCGGGTCAGTTTGCTGATCGCCGACGATGTTGGTCTTGGTAAGACAGTTGAAGCGGGTTTGATTGCTCAAGAGCTTGTGCTGCGGAATCAAGCCCAAAAGATTCTGGTGGTCTGCCCACCGAGCTTGTGTCGGAAGTGGCAGCGGGAGATGCGGGAGCAGTTTGGACTCAGTTTCCAGATCGTCGATACCGAGCACGTCCATCGGCTAAGGCGGGAAAGAGGGGTCGGAGTCAATCCCTTCAGAGCCCATCCACGGCTCATCGTGTCGATGGAGTGGGTCAAGTTCGAGTCGCAGATGCGCTGGTTCGATGAGTTTCTCCCACCGGATCCCAACACCTATCCGCGTGCATTTGATCTGCTGATTGTCGATGAGGCTCATCAGATCGCTCCTTCAGCGGTGGGTCGATATGCGAAGGAGTCGTTGCGGACGCAGGCAATGCGCCGTCTGGCGCCGCATTTCGAGCATCGTCTGTTTCTTACCGCAACCCCACACAACGGGTATCCAGAGTCCTTTCAGACATTGCTTGAAATGCTCGACCCGAACCGATTCACGAAAGGGGTGCAGCCCAGTGAGCGTGAGCGTGATGCCGTCATGGTGCGCCGCTTGAAGTCTCACCTTCGGACGATGCTTCCCGATGGTGATTCCCGCTTTCCCAAGCGAGAGATCCATGCCATCGAGGTCGAATTCCCTCCCGAAGAGCAGGAGCTGTTCGACTTGCTGGACGACTACACCGCACTTCGGATGGGTGCTGCCAACACGCCAGCTGAGAGAGCAGCGTCCAGGTTTGTCACGCTCCTGCTCAAGAAGCGCCTGCTGTCATCGCCGGCAGCGTTCAAGCACACCCTGGACCAGCACATCAAGACGCTGAATACTGCCGCTCATCGCAGAACCAACGAACGAGCGCTGCAAGAGGCCGAAGCTGCCCTCGAAGATGAGGCCGATGATTCCGATGTCGTGTCCGAGCAGGAGCAGGAAGTTCTGGCCCTGGCCGCCGCTGCACTACCTGATATTGAAAGAGAGCGAGAAGAGGTGCTGCTGGCGAGGATGCGGGCCAGAACGATGCATTTCGATGCAGCGCAAACGATTCTCGACCAGATGAAGGCCCGGGCCGACGAGCGGTGGCGCAGAGCAGACGCCAAGACCAAGCGCCTTGTTGACTGGATCGGAGAGATTTGTTTCCCAGATGGCGACTGGAATGATGAACGAGTCATTGTCTTCACGGAGTACCGGGCCACGCTCAACTATCTCGACGAGATCCTGACGGCACCCCATCCTGGGCGTCCTGCAATGGACGGCCGAGTGGAGGTGTTCCACGGCAGCCTTGACGCAGACGAGAGAGAACGGATCATCCGCGAGTTCAACTACAACCCACGCAAGACCAAGGTTCGCGTCCTCCTCGCAACTGACGCTGCATCTGAGGGTATTGACCTCCACTTGGGTTGCCACCGACTCGTACATGTGGAGGTGCCGTTCAACCCGAACCGGATGGAGCAGCGCAACGGTCGGGTAGACCGCCACGGCCAAAAATCTGACTCCGTGGATATCTTCCACTTCGCCTCGTCCACCGATGAAGAGGAACGTTCTCTCGGCTATGACCACACCTTCTTGCTCCGCGTGGCAGAGAAGGTCGACGACATACGCGACGATCTCGGGTCGGTTTCCGCGGTTTTGGCTGAGCAGATTGAAGCCCGGATGCTCAGGAAGGGGACCGAGAATCTCGAACATGACGACCTCATCGCGGCCAAGAGAGACCAAGCGAGGGTCGATCTAGAGAGGATAAGGCAGCAATTCTCCGCCGATATCGAACGAGTACGTGAACAGTTCCGAACCAGCGTAGAAGAACTCGACCTGACTCCAGAAAGTGTGCAGCGGGCTGTTCAGGTCGCCTTGCGGATTGAGGGGCAACCACAACTGCGGGAAACGGTCTTGAATCGATCCGGGGGATCAGTGCGCGTCTACGAAGTCGAAGACTTGAGCGGCACGTGGGGTGAGACGCTTGTAGGTCTTCAAAATGAAGTGGAGGATTATCGGCTGCCGGTCACTTTCGACCCCGACGTAGCTCATGGCCACCAAGATGTTGCCTATCTCCACGTCGGCCATCCTTTCGTTGCCCGCTGCCTACGCACCCTACGAGCGCAAGTCTGGGGAGCAGCGGTGGCAAGAAAGATAAATCGGGTCGCGGTACGGCACGCCGATGTCGACGAGCCTGTCGTGGTTGCTCATGCTCGTGTCGTAGTCAACGGTGCCGACGGATCAACTCTGGATGAGGTCATTGAACCTGCTGCGGTCAGAGTTGGCGGTCGCCAAGGCCGGCTCAACGTTGGTGACACCCGAGCTGCGGTCGCTTCGGCCGACGTCGAACCCCTTCCAGATCATGTGCGTGCACGATTTGTAGATCAATGGGAACGGGTTCAGCAACCCCTTCAAGAAGCCCTGAGGGTACGTGGCGACGAGATTCGTGAACAGAGAAGTCGGGCAATGGATGCAAAACGCGATGCTGAAGAGAAGCGACTTCGGGGAACTCTCTCTGATCTGAAGGACAGCATCGAGCGCCGACTCGAAGAATTGGAGAATTCTGAGGTCCTATTGCAGTTGAGCCTGTTTGACGGTGATGAACGCAAGCAATTCGACGCCGACGTACGAGCACTGCGGGATCGCATTCGGAGAATTGATGATGACATAGAGAAGGAAGTTGGCATTCTCAGACGCCGCTATGAGGTGAGGGACGTCAAAGGGTTTGCCGTTGCCGTAGAGTTCCTTGTTCCAAGAGAAGAGCACTGATGGCTGTTCGTAGACGGGTTGTGGAGCAGCATGAAGACTGGCTCAACCTCGCAGATGCCGAAGCCCCTTGGTTTTCGCTGCCTGTCCTTAAGCGGGCATTCCCAAATGGCCTTGAGCCGACATCCTCTGAGATTCGGGCTGAGCACAAGGCTCGCTGGTATGGGGACGATGAAATATCGTCCGCCCGACTCTCTGATGATCGGGAGGACTACCTCGGTTGGCTCCTTCAAGACGTTCTCAATTGGGGATCCGACTACCTGTCGGGCGATGAGTTGCCAGTGAGCATGGCAGAAGGGGTCACAAGACATGAAGTGACCATTGTGCCCACCGGTGTCTACCAACCTTCTTCAGTTGCTCCGGTCGCCCTCTTTGATGATCAAACAGGTATGGATCACCTTGAGGACTCTCTAGAGGAGAGAGCACGTGTACTGCTCTTCTCGCTTCCCGTTGGGACAGACCCTCGAGCGCGCCCACCAGGCGACACTTGGCCTGCGACTTGGGTGCAGCGGGCGGCATTGTCGTGTCGACACCACCACGTATCTCTGGCTCTGGTTACCGACGGAGACCATTTGTGCCTGGTTCATGCACCTATCAGCGGTGCGACGGGGTGGGGAGCCTGGCGAGCGTCGGAATTCGCGACTGAGCCAATTCTTCTCGACTCGTTCCGGTCGATGCTTCATTCTCGGCGCTTCTTGGGAGTGACGGAAAAGGACACCCCCGAGTCGTTGCTTGTCGAGTCCGCTGGTTCGCAAGCGTATGTCACCAACCAGCTCGGCACCCAGGTAAGGCAGGCTGCTGAGTTACTAGTGAACGCAATCTCTCGCGCCAACCTTGACCGAGGGGGTGCGCCATTCGCCGGAGTCAAGCCTCACGAAGTCTACGAATCTGCTGTCACCGTGATGATGCGAATCGTCTTCCTGCTGGTTGCCGAGGAAAACGGGCTGCTCCCCATAGACAATGAGCATTATCAGGAGCTATATGCAGTTCGGACCCTGCGGGAATCGCTACAGCAAGAGAGTTTCGACAATCCCGAAGCGCTGGAAAGCCGGACGTCGGCCTGGCATCGTCTCCTGGCAACAAGCAGAGCAGTGCACAGCGGCGTCTCACACGACGAACTCTCGGTTCCCGCCTACGGCGGAAATCTATTTGACCCCGATCGGTTCCCATTTCTTGAGGGTCGCGCCACCGACAGCTTCTGGAGCGAAACGGGCGGTTCTCCTATACCTGTCACCGACCTTGACGTGCTGGCCATTCTCGATGCACTCCTAGTCCTCAGGCCTCGCAGCAGCGGTAGGGTCGAAGACACCCGTCGACTTTCGTATCGCAATGTTGATGTAGAACAGATTGGTCATATCTACGAGCGTCTTCTCGACCATGATGCGGTAGTCGCCGACCATGTCGTGCTTGGCTTGAAGGGCAGAGTTGGGGAAGAACCAGAGATCGGGCTTCCTGATCTTGAAGCCAAGATGATTGAGGGCCAAGAAGCCCTTGTGGCGTGGCTCAGCGACAGCGATGCCGCCAAGGCTGGAAGGAGGGTAGGTACCAAAGCCCAGGTTGCAAGGCTACTTAGTGGTCCAGTCGACCAGCATTTGCGTGCGGGGTTGATTCAGGCATGTCAGAGTGATCAAGCCCTAGTAGTTCGAATCGAACCTTTCGCAAACTTGCTCCGACCGGATCTCCGCGACCGTCCCATCGTCTTCCTCCAGGGCGCGGTGTATGTGACCGAGACTGGTTCGCGGCGTGATAGCGGTACCGCCTATACCACCAAGGAACTGGCCGACGAAGTCGTCGAACATGCGCTTGCACCGCTTTGCTTTTCCCCTGGACCTCAGGACGTCCCTGATACGAACGAGTGGCGCATTCGCCCATCGGCCGACATTTTGGATCTCAAGGTGTGCGACCCTGCTGTTGGTTCGGGAGCAATCCTTGTCGCAGCTTGTCGGTACCTTGCCGACCGGCTCATCGAAGCCTGGAGAGCGGAGGGAGATGTTCGGGCCGCTAACACAGCAACTGCAGCAGACGATCCAAGCCGGTTGGATGTGGTGATCGAAGCCCGTCGCTTGGTTGCAGAGCATTGCTGCTACGGAGTCGACCGCAATCCGATGGCCGTGGAGATGGCCAAGCTCTCAATGTGGCTTACCACGGTTGCGAAGAATCGACCCTTCACGTTTCTGGACCACGCCATCAAATCCGGCGATAGCCTCCTCGGCATCTGGAGCTTTGATCAGCTCCGACACCTCCACTTCAGCGTTACCGCTGGTCGGGCCAGGGAAGTACCGATTCCGGGCTTTTCGGCTGGAGGGGATGCGGTGCAAGCCGTGGATCGTCTCATCAACGAGGCCTTAGATATGCGGATCGAGATGCACGGCATCGAAACGATCCGATTGTTCGACGTCCAACAAAAGCAAAAGCTCTTCGGGGAGAGCGAGAAACGTCTTGAGATTCTGAACAAGATCGCTGATGTCCTCGCCGGAGCTGCCCTTAGTACTGCCGGCGAAAGAGATCCAATATCTGCGCTCACTGCTCGAATTGAGGTCGAATCCGAATTGATCGTTCAACTCGTCGGCGCTCATGACACTCCTGATGAAGGTCCGGCGCTGCGCCGAGTAGACGACCGGACCCGTTTGCGTCTAGATGCGGGGCGTCCTGATGGGGCCCCATCCCGTAGTCCGCTGCATTGGCCGATCGAATTCCCCGAGGTCTTTGTCGCTGGGTCAATTCGAGGTCCTGGCTTCGATGCCATAGTGGGAAATCCGCCGTTTATCGGTGGCCAGAAAATCACGGGCGCTGCTGGGACAGACTACAGAAACCACCTCATAGCCTGGATTGCAAGTGGAAAGAAGGGTTCGGCTGACCTCGTGGCCTACTTCTTCTTGAATGCCACCCTTGTCTCCCGGTCCCTTGGTTTTTTGGCCACCAACACCATCGCCCAGGGCGACACCAGCGAGGTTGGCCTCACTCAGATCATTGACAAGGGGTGGAGGGTTCATCGCGCCACCTCGTCAACTTCTTGGCCCGGAGACGCGACCATAGAGATTGCAAAAGTATGGGCCACTGTTCATTCGTGGCGAGGTCAGCACGTCCTCGACGGACGCCCTGTAGTGGGCATCGATGAGATGCTCTATCCTCATTCGCGGTCGGGATGGCGCAAGCAGAAACTCAACAGAAACACTGGCTTGTCGTTCCAAGGTTCAATCGTGCTTGGTATGGGCTTCACCATGAGCCCTGAGGAAGCGCAAGTACTCATTGACAAGGATCCAAGATATGCCGAAGTGCTGTTTCCCTATCTAGGTGGAGAGGACCTCAACCAGTCGCCGACACAGACAGCTCCACGCTGGATCATCAATTTTTTCGATTGGCCTGAGGAGAAAGCCCGAGAGTATCCGGCCTGCTTCGAAATTGTGGAGAAGACGGTCAGGCCACAAAGAGGCAATGGCAAAGACGCCGCAGCCAGATTCTGGTGGCGCTATTTGCGACCTCGTCGTGAGATGTACAAAACGATCGAACCGCTTGACAGAGTGCTAGCCATTTGCCAGACGAGCAAGGTCCAGTTGCCAGCGTTTGTTACTCCTCGGCAGGTCTTGGCACATAAGCTTGTGATCTTTGCCCTTGACGATGATTTCTCGTTTGGAGTACTTACGTCTGGTCATCACTGGAGGTGGGTCCTTAGATATGGAAGCTCGATGAGAAACGATCCTGTCTATGCCCCTTCCGATGTATTTGAGACCTTCCCGCTGCCACCACACTGCGAATTTGTAAGGTCGGCTGGCGGAGCTCTCAATGCTTGTCGCTCCCAGTTGATGGTAGAGCGTGGCTTGGGACTGACTGACGTCTACAACCTGGTCCATGACGCGCGCGGGCGTCCTGATAAGGAGATCCAAGACCTCCGGAAGCTGCACATCGAGCTAGATATGGCAGTCCGAGACGCGTACGGATGGTCTGGCTTCGAACTCGGCCACGGTTTCCATGAGGTTCGCGGCCAGGGTGTCCGATTTACATTCTCACCCGAAGCTGCAGACGAGGTGCTGGACAGATTGCTGGAACTCAACAAAGAGCGATATGAAGCTGAAGTTGCTGCCGGGCTTCATAGCCCGGGGAAAAAGGGGAATGTAGCTAAGGCGAGTCTGGCGAACCAAGGATCGCTATTGGGGGCTGACGAGTGACTGACGGGGCGGCATTGACTTCGATCCCAAGTCCTTGGGACATCCGCGCTGATCTCGTCAAGAGGATCACAGATGATCTGTTAGGGCCACTCGATGGGGGGCACGAAGTCATTCGCGGCTACCAAATGGAAGGCGGCAGATGGGCATCCCCCGGTCGGATTCGGGATCGATATCTCGTGGGGATGCTCGCTCCAAAGGGAACCGTTGCCTCAGATCCCGAGCGTGACGACGACGTTGGACCTGAGGAAGGCGATCAAGCCGGTGGTGGTGTGCAGGATGGACGCACTCCGCGGGTAGCACTAGCTCAATCGTCGATGGGGTTGTCGGTGGTCGCCGACGAATCTGTCGACCGTTTGATCGCTCGGTGCCAATGGGGTCAGTACCTGCGGGAATTTGAAGGTCAAGAGGATGGTTCCCGGGCGGCAGTATGGGTTCGCCACCCCAAGCAGTTCGAAATCGACGTGCCGCTCAGGGCTGGCGAGTTCGACCCCTTGCCGGTAAATGGCGAAGGAGTATTCCTTCGGGGACGGATAACTAAATCGGACTATGGCCCATGGCTCGTGACGGTGTTCTTGTCAAACGAGCAAGATCAAGTTGAGCGCAACAAAGACAGCAAGTGGTTGTTCCAGGCCCGCCTTGACCTTCTCGCACCCGAAAGAGCTGACGTGTTTCTCGGTCGAGAAGTGGCGACGGACGACGCCTTGTCTTGGTCTGTCTCCGAGCAGGTCGAGGTTGCCCAGCTCGACATGCAGTATCGAGATGTCGTGGAGTTCGCCGTTGGACATGGAGTCGGGACCGAGGTTGAAGTTTCAGCCAGCAATCCTCGTCGTGCTGTACGCGCTGGCACCACCGTGATCCCGAGACATGAGGTATGGCGCACTGACGCCCCCGATCCTGACGTCGTACCTGAGCTCAATGGCTTGATTGTTGATATGAAGGAGCTGGCCGAACTAGAGCCTCACAAACTCCGGATAGCCCTCTTACCGCTTGCCGAGGGATATCTGTCATGGCTTGACGGCGAGCTGCACCGCATCGACGATACCGACTCCCGACTTGAGGGGCATGAGGCGACTGCTCGAGAAGCAGTCGCCCAGGCAAAGGAGGTGGCCCGAGCAATTGCCGATGGGATCGAACTGGTATGCACCGACAATGACGCGCTGGATGCTTTCCGATTTGCCAACCAAACCATGTGGAAGCAGCGCGTGCAGTCAGAGGCCATCGAGGCTCGGCGGCGAGATGAGGCACTTAGCTTGCGCGATGCCGTTGCGGGTGCCGACAAGCCTGAGAACCGGTCATGGCGTCCGTTTCAGTTGGCCTTCATCCTCTTGTGTATTCCGTCGCTGACCGATCCTCTCCATCCGGAAAGGAGTCAGGCGGGCGCACTTGCCGACTTGTTGTTCTTTCCGACTGGTGGCGGGAAGACTGAGGCTTATCTCGGATTGGTTGCCTATACCCTGGCGACTCGGCGCATGCAGGGTGTGGTTGGAACGGGTGAAGACGCTGTCGATGGTTCTGACGGCGTTGCTGTGTTGATGCGATACACCCTTCGGTTGCTCACCGCTCAGCAATTTCAGCGCGCCGCCACGCTGATGTGCGCCGCAGAATTGCTTCGTCAGCATCGTGCAAAGTCCGACCCCCGCTATGAGGGGTCACCGTTTCGCCTTGGTATGTGGGTGGGTGCCTCGGTGTCTCCCAACAAAGCAAGTGACGCCGAGAGGTTTGTTGAGGACGCCCGGCTTGGCGGCTACGGGGGCGGCCAGGCGACTCCGGTGCAGCTCACCGACTGCCCGTGGTGTGGTCGGGAGATTGATGCGGAGTCCGACTGTCGGTATGACGCAGTTCTTGCCCGCTTCCTGATCTTTTGCGGCGATGCGAAGGAGTGTTTGTTTACCGAAAGACGCACCGACGGTGAGGGCATACCAGTTGTCACCGTTGACGAGGAGATTTACCGGCTCGTTCCTTCATTTGTGATTGCCACGATCGACAAGTTCGCTCAGCTTCCCTGGAATGGGGCCACCACTACGTTGTTTGGGCAAGTCGAGTCTCGATGCGATAGGCACGGATACCGCAATCCCGACCTCGACCGATCCCACCGGTGGCATTGGGAAGAGCGCGATCATCACCAACCAGTTGATGGGCACCCAGAGGCCGACACGATTCAAGTCATGAGGCTTCGGCCACCAGATTTGATCATCCAAGACGAAATGCACCTCGTTACGGGGCCTCTTGGAACAATGACCGGCCTCTATGAGACAGCAATCGACCGGGTGGCCACATGGAGCCTTGATGGCCAGCCGATCCGTCCGAAGGTCGTGGCCTCCACCGCCACTATCCGTCGAGCCCGCCAGCAGGCGTGGTCGGTGTTCTGGCGAGAGTTGCGAGTGTTCCCGCCGCCCGTCCTCGATGTCCGGCGGTCATTCTTTGCAGAACAGGTGCCGCCAAGCCCTGAGACTCCGGGCCGCCTGTATCTGGGGATCTGTGCTCATGGAGAGCGGTTGAAACAAGTCGAGCTCCAGGTCTTTGCGTCAGTGATGGCGGCGGCCAAGGCGATTTGGGACGAACTGGGAGATGATGCCCTGGCCGCTGACCCATGGATGACGACGGTTGGGTATTTCAATGCGGTTCGTGAACTGGCTGGCATGCGGCGCATGGCAGAAGACGAACTGCGCACAAAACTCCGTCGGTCCCGCTTCACGACTGGTCTTGCGAATCGAACCAGCGTCGATCTTGAAGAACTCACCTCGAGGGTGTCCTCCGACGACATCAAGTTGATCCTGCGTCGGCTTTTCGTCACCCACGAGCCTTCTCCTGGCAAAGACGCTGACAAGCCAGTTGACCTGCTGTTGGCGACCAACATGATCTCTGTCGGTGTAGATGTGCCTCGCTTTGGTTCGATGGTTGTTGTCGGTCAGCCAAGGGCCACTGCTGAGTACATTCAGGCGACATCCAGGGTCGGACGAGATCCGAAGGGCCCAGGTCTGGTCATCACGATTTACAACTGGGCACGACCACGAGACCTGTCGCATTACGAGACGTTCGACCACTATCACGCCACCTTCTACCGCCACGTCGAACCGCTTTCGGTCACCCCGTACTCAGGACGGGCCCTCGACAAGGGACTCACTGGGGTTCTCGTTTCGGCAGTACGACATGGTGACCATGACTGGAATCCCAATCCGGCGGCTCGTTCCCTGGTTCGTCCCGATGAGCGAATAGCCGCTCACGTGGACGCCATTGCTAGTCGGGCGCAATCGGTCACCGGCAAGACCTCAGTTGGGACTCTGGTAGCTGATATGGCAAACAAACGCCTGGACGCATGGGACCGCGAAGTCGCGTTACGGCCCGAATTGTCTTACACCAGGCGAACCGCTGATGATGTTCCGTTGCTGGACAAACCGGAGTCTGGAGACTGGGGCATCTGGACTTGTCCAAACTCACTTCGTGACACCGAGGTCCAGGTCAATCTCCAGATCATCGAAGATGACCCCACCTATCAGGCTCGTAATCAGCCTGCGATCGAGCTCGGCCTGGCAGAACCTGACGAGCAGGTAGCCACGGCGAGCGATGAAGAAGTTGATGAAGCCATCGAAGCCGATGAGGCAGAGGCTCAGAACGTCAGAAGAGGAGTCTGATGAGCCGGGCCAGATCGAAGAAGAAGAGATACACATCTCGTCGTGTTGGGGGTGTCCGCCCTTCGCAGATGATTCACACCTACGGGCCAGGATCGGTGTTGGACCTTCCAAGTATGTCGGTCGTGCTTACTGGAACCGACTTGTGGGACATAGACCACACCGAGCGAGTCCTCGAACCTCGTCTGATCGGAGCGGTGCGAGCGGTTCCAAGCTGCCACTTTGTTTCTGAGTTCCGGACACCGCCTTGGGAAGAAGAGACTGACAGTCCATTTGATGAGTGGGCTCGTATTGGGGTGCCAGTTCATCCCTTTCCGAGATGGCTTCGGTGTACCGGCTGTGACCTGCTCTCCCCGGTAGACCGCCAGCGATTCCAACTCGACGTCCCTGTCTTTCGGCCTGACCGGGTCCGATACTTTCATGACAGGTGTAAGGGTCGGCGACCACCCGCTGTGCCCGCTCGGTTCTTTGTGGCGTGTCCCGCTGGGCACATGGACGACTTTCCATGGGAAGAGTTTGTTCATCGCGGTGGTACTTGTTCTGGAGATTCGCCAATCCTCGAACTCAAGGAGGCCGGCAAGGCCAGCCGGGCGACAGATGTCCGAATCGTCTGTAAGACATGCAATGCGGATCGAGTGGTGCAAGACGCATTTGGCCATCAGGCCTACCGGCACCTCCCTCGTTGCCGGGGCCGACACCCCCACCTTCAGCGCTTTGAAGGCCCTTGCAATCAACCGACTCGTGCGCTGCTGCTCGGGGCGTCCAACGCGTGGTTCCCGGTCTATCGATCAGCCCTCACCATCCCGACTGTCACTGGGGAGATCGAGCAGAAGGTCGCTGAGCATTGGGGCGACCTGAGTGATATCGAGGATCGCAGCGAATTCGACTTCATTTTTCGTCGGCTAGTTAAGGGCGCAGGCGAAAGGGCCCTTCGATGGCTGCTTCGCTACGACCCCGACGATGTTTGGACTGCAATATCTGATCATCGAGGTGAAAGCGAAAGTAACGCTGTCGGAAGCGATCTGCGAGGGCCTGAATGGGAGGCCTTCACCTCGGCTGTCCCGCCGAAGTCTGACGACTTCGAAGTGCGTGCCCTTGATATTCCTAGCGGATTCAAAAGGACGCTTGACCATCCAGTAGCAGTCGACCGGCTTCGAGAAGTGCAAGCGCTGTGCGGCTTCACACGGATTGACGGGCCAGATGAGGCTGACGCCAATCGGATTGCCCCACTTTGGCGAGATCCCCAGTCCTGGTTGCCTGCTGCTGAGATTCGAGGCGAAGGGATTCTCATCCGGCTACCAGAAGCGCGGGTCGAGCAGTGGGAAAAGGACTACGAGGACAGCGACCGATACCAGAATCTGATCCAGGCAACCCGGAATTGGCGCACACGTCGCAATCTTCTTCCCGATGGTGGGATACCCCCCGCTCGGTTCGTGCTGCTGCACACACTTGCGCACCTCCTGTTGCACCAGGTCGCCCTCGATTGTGGCTACTCGACCGCTTCGATTAGGGAGCGCATCTACTGCCGGGAGTCTGGCGATCCCGTGGGACCTCCGATGGCGGGTGTGCTCCTGTACACGGCGTCTCCAGACTCCGAAGGAACTCTTGGCGGTCTTGTGGCCCTCTCTGAGCCGGCCCGGCTGGCTGGTGTCCTTCGAGAGGCACTGAGTCGGGCCAGACTCTGCTCGACCGATCCCATGTGTGCCGACCACCATGCTGGTTACCTGAGGGATGCACTTCACAACGCTGCCTGTCACGCTTGCCTGTTTACCCCTGAAACTTCATGTGAAACTGGCAACCGATACCTCGACCGAGGAGCGGTGGTTCCGATTCTCGGCGGTCAAGACGTCGCCTACTTCAAATGAGCGGGGTAGTTACTGACGCAGTGGTCGAAGCGGCACTGCACGTACCCGGTGATCTCCTGAACCTTGGCGCAGAGTCGGTTGAAAGTGCCTCCAAATGGTCCATGAAGTCGCAGTCAGCACTGATCGAAGCCTCTCCAGCCCCTCATTACCGCGAGCACGCAGAGAGGATCGCGAATGCATGGTCACTCGCCCCCGAGGTTTCAGGGACTGTTGTAGCCGCTGCCATGAGGGCCGCCGCCTCAACCGCCGAAGCAGTACGCGCCGAACACAAAGTCAGTCTGGTCTGGACAGGCCCCCCAACCGAGGCCGTTGGCTTACGGACGACACGCTCAGTGCTAAACACCATGGTGGCCAACGCGACCAAGACCCTCGTCTTCGTGTCGTTCGTGAGCTATGACGTTGCAGATCTAACTCGATCGCTTGCTAGCGCCATCGACCGGGGTGTGGAAGTCACCCTCATCCTCGAGACGCCCGACGACACCGGCGGCCCGCTAGTTCTTGGTCCCGACCATCCCTTCGCTCCCATCAAGAACACCGCTCACTTCTACCGATGGCCACTTGAAGCTCGCGAAGCCTTTTTTGCGGCCACGGCACGCCTCCACGCCAAGTGCGTGATCTCCGACCAATCCTCAGCTCTCATCACCAGCGCCAACCTCACCAGCGCCGGCATCAACGACAACATCGAACTCGGCGTCCTCATCGGAGCCGGCCCCCTGCCCAAGAGGCTTCACCGCCACTTGGGGCTACTCATCGAAGAGGGCACCTTGGAGAGGGTAGCTGTTCAGAACTGATTTCCCATTCTGATATCTAAATGGAACTGGACTATAGCGATTGCTTTCATAGTAATAGGACCAATAGAAAGTTGGAAGGGGTGCAGTTAGTCGAATTGAATCCTCTCTGAAACCTCAGAGATATGATCTTCATGTTCTTTCTCGGCCAAGAGCCTAGCTTGCTCTTCATCTTGCTTTCTTTTCCGGTGTTGTTCGGCGTCTCTATTGACAACTTCCAAGACGGATTTGAGGGTGCTGACGTGTACTTCCTCAACTTCGTCAATGGTGGTCCCATCCAAGATGAGCTTGTCATTTACCATTCTAAGGATACCAGGTCTGTGCTTAGTAGTGAAAAGGGGTGGACGATCCCATGTCGATGCCAATAACTGTTGTTCAAATGCGTCAGGTTTGCGATTAAGCCTCAGGGGCACCTTGTACAGTGCCGATCCTCTAGTTCCGTCATTTCGTGGCGTACCGACTTCATCGGCAATTACTTCCAGTATTTTGAGGGGTTCCACTAAGTGATCCTTTCCGAAATGTGACGGCTATGGGCTGGCAGTGCCTGTCCGTGGCCGCCGGAGGGTACCCTGCCTGCTAATGAAATAGCAAGCTGTTTCATTTGTGTCAGCAGGATCCTGTCTCAGTAGGCGTGAGAGTGGCTATAGAAATTCGAATCGGCCAGGCGTTCAGGGCTACGGGTCGGGGCAGGGTGGTGGAGAGCTACTGCTCCTACCTGGTGGCATCTACCCCGACACCGTGGCGTCTGAGCCCATCGTGGAGCGCACCGACCTTCCCAGAGGCTGCGAGCGCCTCTACGCCGACGCCGTCGGCATCGAGTACGTGCTCGTCAACGGCACCGAGATCATCACCGCGGGTGAGCCCACCGGCGCCGCCCTCGCCACCCTCCTCCTATCCGGTCGCGACGCCGAAAAGGTGCTGCCGTAGAGGGTGTTATGGAGGGGCCTATTGTCTGGCTGGCAGCCATCCGGCAGGTGCCTGAAGCTCGATTCCTTCAGGTGTGACTACTGGATCGGGAAGACGGTTCGATCGAATTTTGCCTTTGCCGATGGTAAAGCTCTCATTAGCGACACGCTTTAGTTCAGCCGAGTGGCGTTTAGGAGGGAATGCTACGATGATGCGTTTGTTGGGAAAGCGGGTGTGGATGGACTCGATTGCCGGTACAAGGCCGCTGTCTCCTGATACGACCATCGCCACATCGAAGCGGTCATCGAAGGCATCATCGAGAATGCGTACAGCGATGTTCACGTCGGTCTTCTTCTCTTCATGCTTGGTCCACTCGTTTCCGCAGTTGGGGCACTTCATGGTTTTCGAAAGAAAGTGGCCGAAATCGATCTCAATCCCGCCTCGTGCACGTAGTGCTTCGATAAAGGTCGATTGGCGCTTAGCTTTGGGAGGATTGTTGCGAACCATGGTGGTGAAGTAGCGGACAAGTTCAAGTCGCTGTTGGGGCTTGAGAAGCGACTGTGCCATTGCAGTCAAGTCGAGCCACCGGGAGCTGTGAAGACGCGCATCGCAAATGCCGTGGTAGAAGTTGTAGCCGTCGATGTAAGTAATGGTCCGTTCAGAGCTCATGGCTTGGATGACAATACTTGACGTGTCGTCGCTCTCAGCGGATAGGATGAAGCCAACCCCGCCGGGGTGAGCAGCCCCGGCCCGACGGCCCCGACTTCGGTCGGGGCTGTTTTTCTTCGTGCTCGCATTTGCTTAGCAACGGGGGGTCAGAGGTCTTTGACGATGGCGAAGAAGGGATCCTCCTCCTCGGTGGTCAAGTCCCTTACGGCGAACTGGCTCGGATCGCCCATCGGTCTAGGTCGCGAATGATCTCTATGATCGTGAGGGGGATACGCACGCCTGGCACCTGGTTCATTGTCTTATCGGGCAAAAGTCACTCCCTAGGCGGTTCATTGACTCTCTGGATCGCTGGCCGGGCAGTTCGTGACACAAAAACACAAAAAAAGGGACCCCGTGCGTTCCGGGGTCCCGTCGCCGCGGTATGTCGGCTGCATTCGGCTTACGCCTACTAGCCGGACCGGCAGGCACTGGTAACTGTAGCGATGCCGCTACAAGGAGGCCAACGGTTTTTCGGATCTCCCGATGTTTCTGATGGGCAGGTTGTCGCCCAGCAGTTTTCGACCTATTGCCAGCAGGTCATCCAGCGTGGGGAAGAATGTCTCGCTAGTCACTCTCCTAGACGGCGCAGAGTCTCCGAGTGGACTGCCATGTTCCTCTCAGCCTCAGCAAGCCACAAGGCGCTGTTCTGCTGCTCTACGAAGGCCTGGACCGCGAGGTTGACGGTTTCGTCTACGGTGCGGCCTGCCTGCTCAGCTGCGGCCCGCAATGCCGCTTCACAATCAGGGCTGAGGTCTAGTTCCACGACCATTGGACCACTCTACTGGTAGACCCCTGATTATGGCTTGCCCTTTTCGCCCGGGGATTTGTCACGGGGCGCGCCCACGGTGGGGGGCATGTTTGATGTGGTGATTCGGGGCGGCACGGTGGTGGACGGGACCGGGGTCGAGCCGATTGTGGCCGATGTCGCGGTGGCTGGGGGGCGGATCGTAGAGGTCGGCCAGGTCGAGGGGGCGGCATCTCGGATTGTCGATGCCGATGGGTTGGCGG
>VYDF01000050.1 GCA_009843565.1 Acidimicrobiia bacterium
CCCCAGAACCTCCGCCCCCCACCTGGTCGGGAATGCTGAGCTATCAGGTGCTGGCCACCCACCCCCACGACACCTCGTCGTTCACCCAGGGGCTGCTGTGGTTCGACGGGCTGGTGTATGAGAGCACCGGGCTGCGAGGACAGTCCGTGCTGCGAATAATCGACTTGCCCACCGGGCGGGTGCTCCAAGAAACCGCGGCCGATCCCCAGCACTTCGGCGAGGGATTGGCCCTAGTGGACAATCGCCTCATCTGGCTCACCTGGCGGGCCGGCACCGCGGGGGTGTACCACCGGGACACGCTCGACCAAACCGACAGCTTTGCCTATTCCGGCGAGGGCTGGGGGCTGTGCCACGACGGTGCCCGCCTGGTGATGAGCGACGGCTCGAGCACACTCACCTTCCGCAATCCTGAAACGTTCGAGGTGCTGGGATCGATGCTGGTTGTCGATGCCGACGGCCAGCCGGCGGAGCGGCTCAACGAGCTGGAGTGCATCGGAAACGACGTGTGGGCCAACGTCTGGCTCACCGACCGCATTGTGGTCATCGATCCGGCCACCGGGGCAGTCATCGCCGAGGCTGACATGGCCGGCATCATCAGCCCCCATCCCGCGTCAGACAACAGCAACGACGTCCTCAACGGCATCGCCTACCGCCCCGATACCGGCACATTCCTCATCACCGGCAAACGCTGGCCCGCCATCTTCGAGGTGCGGTTTGAATCCCAGCCCTGACGCTCCTCTGGTCGCGGGGGTGGACGGGGCCAAAGGAGGCTGGGTGGTGGCGGTCACCACCACCGAACCCGGCTCACCGGTGGCGTTCTCGTTGCGGCCGTCGTTCGCCGACGTGTGGGCCCAGGCCCAAAACCAAGGAGTGGTGGCCGTCGGCGTCGACATGCCCATCGGTCTGCCTGGCCAAGAGCGGCGCCGTTCCGACGTCGAGGCTCGCGAGCTGCTCGGCCCCCGGCGTTCGTCGCTGTTTTGGACTCCACCGCTATGCGCACTCAACGCCACCGACCACGCCGAGGCCAACCGGCTATCACGAGTGGAGACCGGCCGGGGCCTGTCCATCCAAGCGTTCCACCTGCTGCCCAAAGTGCGGGAGGTAAGGGCCGTGCTAACCCCAGAAGACCTCGGACCCCACGCCAAGCCCCAAGCCGCCGAAGTCCACCCCGAGACCAGCTTCGCCGTGCTGGCCGGTCAACCCATGGCGGCGTCCAAACGCCAGCCCGACGGACAGGCTGAGCGCCTGGACGCGCTGGCCCCGGAATTCGACAACCTCGACAGGGCACCCCCACTCCTAGCGGGTGCGACCCTCGATGATCTGCTCGACGCGGCCGCCGCGGCCTGGACGGCCCGGCGCATGGCCGCCGGCACGGCCACAGTTTTGGGAGAGGGCGATATCGACCCAACCGGCTTCCCGATGGCCATCTGGGCCTGACCCGAACCTACGCCAGTTCTGAATAGCCGGGGGTCTCCAAATGGGGAGTCTTTAGATACACCTTGGCCTCGGGCGACCCCTGGAATCGGCCATGGCTCCAGCGCACCTCCACATGTCCGTCCACGTGCACCGGGGTGTCGGTGGCCCTCACGATGAGGTCGCCCCGCCATCGCACCACCGGCTGCACCCTGGCCTCGGGCCACACGTCGAACGACTTGAACGCGAACCGCTGGCGGAAGTCCCACGGGGTGTCCACCCGATAGCGCACCGGCCGGCGGCGATGATCGGTGCCCAGCACAAAATAGGGAGCAGGCTGAAGCCGCAGCAGACGCCACAGCGCCTCCTCCCGGCGGCTCGCCCGATGGCCCAGCGCCGATAGCCACCGCTCGGCGGAGGCCTGCGAAACCGCCACCGAGAACCAATGGGCGGCCTCGGCCAGCGGCTCGGGCCAGCGGCGGGAGAAGGGCAGCTTCAGCCGCTTGTGCTGATCGGCATTCAGGTCGGTCACCGCCAACGGCAGGTCGTCGAAACCCTCCTCGTGCTCGGCCAAGTAGTGCCGGGCCGCCTGGTAGAGGGCCTGATATTCCACCGAGGCCACCTCAGCGTACCAATCCCCCGCCGATCCCTGCCTCACCGCCAGCAGCCGCTCGAACAGATGCCCCGGCGACACGTTGTGCAACAGCCTGGAGCCGTACTTGCAGCTCACCAGATACACATGGTCGATCCGCAGATCAGCCGGGGTCTGCTCATAGGAGGGCGCCTGATGGGGCCCCTTCCACTCCACCCGCCTCGGCACCCGACCCCGCAGCCCGTCTTCAGCCTCGGCAAACGCCACCCCATTGGCCCAGGCCTCCTCAAACTGCACCCTGTGCTTGCCGTCGTCCCGAGCCGCGATCAGCTTGCGATAGTGGTCATCTCCCACCCCGATCATTGCTGCGGGACGCATTGCCAGAGCCTCATCCACCGACGCCAAGCCCAGCATCCCCAGTCCGGTGACGATCTCGGTCACCTCGGTGCGAAGCGTGGCCATCGCCCCATCTTGGTCGCTCAACCGCCGCGGTGCATGGAGCTGAGGCGGAAAGCGCCTGATGGCCAAGATGCGAAACCGCGCCCGATAGTGGCATCCTTAGTGGGTTCCCCTGAGCACCCTCGGAGTGAGATGACGTTCAAAAAAGGTGACAAGGTCGTTTATCCCCACCACGGGGCGGCAACCGTGGTCAAAAAGGAGATGAAGGAGGCCTTCGGGGAGAAGACTGAGTACCTGGTGCTGCGCATGGCGCACGGCGAGATGGTGCTCTCGGTGCCGGTGGACAAGGCCGAGGAAGTGGGGATGCGCTGGCCCATCTCCACCGAGGACGTGGAAGACCTGTTCGAGGTGCTCCGCAAACGCGACGTGCGCGAGCCCGCCAATTGGAGCCGCCGGTTCAAGAACCACCAGGAGAAGCTCAAGTCGGGCGACGTCTACCAAGTAGCCGAGGTGGTGCGGAACCTGGCCCTGCGAGACCAGAACAAGGGACTGTCGGCCGGCGAGAAGAGCCTTTTCACCAAGGCCCGCAACGTGCTGGTGTCGGAGTTGAGCTTCTCGCTCAATGTCTCCGAAGAAGAGGCCCTCGACCGAGTCGAACAAGCCCTGTCCTGATCCCGCCGGGCGGAAAAACCAGTTGCTCTCCGGCACCAGGCCGACGAGTACGCTTACCCCCAACAACGGGCTGTGGCGCAGCTTGGTCAGCGCACCTGCTTTGGGAGCAGGGGGTCGCCGGTTCAAATCCGGCCAGCCCGACCCCACCGAGGCGAAAGCCGCTTTTCCGGCGAGTCAGTAATTCCAACTGTCATATCCCCCCGCTAAGATGGCGATAGGCCATACGACGCTTTGGGTCACCGAGGTGCATTGGTCCAACCCACTGGGACCCGCAGGTTGCGGGTCCCAGTCGCGTAGACTCGCCTGCTTCCCGGCCTACTAACTGGGCCACCTAGCTCGCCACGTAACGACGCGGGGGTGGACCCACGTCGTGTACAACCGTCCAATGGCTCTAGCAGATGGACTCCAAGGGCGGTCGCACCCGGCGCCAACCTTCGTGCCCGTAGCGGAGTGCCAGATTCGCCTTTATGACCGGGATGAGAGGTCCAGAATCTTCGAATGCTGCTCTCGTCGCAGCTAAGCCTCTCTGCTTGTCGTCGGCGTCTGGACATTCTGGGTTGTTGGCCAAATCTACGATCGCACGGGCATTGACATTTGCCGTTGCGCTGATGCAACCGCGACCTCCTGCCGCCAGTGCCCGCAAGAGGAACCGCTCGGATCCCACATAGACATCAAGTTCTCTCTCTTCCGCCTCTTGCAGCAGTGCCTGAGTCGTTGCCCAGTCCCCCGAGCTGTCCTTCAAACCTGCTATTGCAGTCGGGTACCGGTCAGCGAGCTGGCCGACGACGTCGATTGAAATCGACACTCCCGTCAGGCTCGGAATGTTGTAGAGGCAAATGCGAAGGCGTTCGTCTGCAACACGCTCGATTACTTCGCTGAAGTACGCAACGATCCCGACAGTCGTCTGGTTCTTGAAGAAGAAGGACGGAAGCACGAGCACACCTGGGCAGCCTGCCTGCACGGCCTGCTTCGTCAAGACAACCGTCTCGGGAATTGAGCAGGTGCCCGTTCCAACCATCAGTAGTTCGGTCGGAATCCCATGTGCGAGCACGGCCTCCAAGAGCCCTGAGCGCTCATTGAGCGCTAGCGAGTTGGCTTCGGAGTTCGTCCCAAACAAGGTGAGTCCTGCACCGGACTGAACGAGTTGGTCGCAGTGAGCCAAGAATCGAGGAGTGTCGATTTCGAGGTCTGGTGAGAAGGGGGTGACGACAGGCGCAAGAACCCGCGGGAGCTGTGGATCGTTCATTTGTACTTTCGAACGGTCTGCTGGAAGTGCTGGGTGATGGGACGCTACGTCAATTGACGGTTGACAGTCAACTATCCTAGAGTCCACTAGAATTGCCCTGTGCTGGAGGAAGCGGAGTGGGATCCGGGGAGTTGCGGGACAACCAAGACACAGATACCGCGATCGAAGTCGCGCACGCCACTGTCCGCTTTGCCACAGACCAAGGTGACATCACTGCCCTCAAGGATGTATCGGTAGAAATCGGAGTTGGCCAGTTCGTAACGATTATCGGACCTTCTGGCTGCGGGAAGTCCACGCTTCTCCGATTGATTGCTGATCTCCTCGAACCAGTTTCGGGGAGTGTGTCAGTCTTTGGCGCTCCTCCCAGTCAGGCCCGTCGAGCGCGCCAACTCGGGTTTGTGTTCCAAGATGCCGCGCTACTCCCATGGAGGACGGCAATCAAAAACGTCGAACTCCCGCTGGAGGTGGGCGGCAGAACAAGCCGAGACAGGCCAACTAGGGATCCAGCCGAGCTGTTGGACCTAGTGGGTCTCGCTGGCCGCCACCAGGCGTACCCTCAAGAACTGTCAGGCGGAATGCGCCAACGAGTATCCATCGCTCGGGCTTTGGTGACTCAACCTCAGGTTCTGCTCATGGACGAACCATTTGGCGCCCTCGACGCCATCACTCGTAATCGACTAAACGTCGAACTCCTCAACATTTGGGCAGAAATCGGAACGACCATCGTCTTCGTAACCCACAGCATCGACGAGGCCGTGTTTCTCGGGCAGCGAGTCATCGTCATGTCCACAAATCCGGGCAGCGTGCACACCGAGATCGATGTGCCGATCGAATACCCCCGCGCACCAGACCTCCGCGAGGAACCGGGATTTGTGGCAATCGCAGCGCAAGTAAGGAAAGGGTTGGAAACCGCATGAAACCTGTGACGACCCTTAGCGAAACCGGACCGCCGCGTCGACCGCCGCGCAAACCCTGGCACAACTATCTGCGAACAGCCTTCTGGGTGATTCTCGGCTTCGTCATCACTATTGCGGCCTGGCAAGCAATCATCACGATCCGAGATGTCCCGAACTATGTCGTACCGCCACCCGGCGACGTTTGGGAGTCGCTGAACAATGACTTTGACACTCTCTGGCGGAACACGAAGCCAACCGCGATAGAGAGTATCGGCGGTTTCTTGATTGGGTCTGGCGGCGCCATCGTCTTGGCGATCGTGTTCGTCCACAGCCGCATTCTGCGACGCATGTTTCTCCCAGTGGTGATCGTGATTCGCACGATTCCCGTTGTTGCAATAGCGCCAGTCCTCGTATTGATGCTCGGCAATGGGCTGGCCCCAAAGCTGGTCATAGCCGCCCTAATCTCATTCTTCCCCACTCTGGTGAACATGGTGGAAGGGCTGGAGTCCGTCAACTCGCAGTCTCTAGAGCTATTCCGAGTTCTCTCCGCGAACAGGTGGGAAGTCTTCTGGAAGTTGCGCATCTACAAATCGCTCCCCTTCTTGTTTGCATCGCTGAAGATCGCATCAACGGCATCAGTGATCGGGGCCGTTGTTGCCGAATGGATTGGATCGGACAAAGGACTGGGAGCCCTCATCATCCTCTCAACATTCAACTTCCGAACTTCTCTGCTTTACGCAACCATGGTCTTCGCCTCAATCCTTGCCCTCGTTCTCTTTGCCTCCGTTGCTTTGCTCGAACGCCTCGTCGTTCGCTGGCAGCCCGAGTGAGGCCGGAGGACGAATGACAAGTCTTCCCATACAGGCGCAGCACTACATCGGTGGTGAGTGGTTGGGCGAGCCATCTGTCCCTCGAGATGACCCTGCGAACACCACAGACGTCGTTGCGGTGAGCCCCGCCGGAGACGAGGCGGACATTGATGCAGCGATCGACGCAGCAGAAACGGCGCAAATCGAGTGGGCAAATCTACCAGCGCCAGCGCGTGGCGAAGTTCTGCGATTGGCCGCCAACCACATAGCCGCAGATCGCTATTCGATCGCCGAGGACATGACCCGCGAGGAGGGCAAGCTTCTAGGCGAAGCACTGGGTGAGGTTCAGCGAACTATTGACGTCTTGAATTTCTTCGCTGGCGAAGGGCAACGAAGTCGCGGCGATCTACTCGCTGGGAGCAACTCCGATACTGAGTTGCGGGTGACTCGCCATCCCGTTGGCGTCGCTGGGCTCATCACTCCTTGGAATTTTCCGATGGCAATTCCTGCTTGGAAGGCTGCACCCGCACTCGTGGCAGGAAATACGGTCGTCCTGAAACCTGCTGCGCTGACGCCAATGAGCGCCAATCATCTAGCGAGAGCATTCGCCGCGGCCGGCGCAGCGCCTGGTGTGTTCAACGTCGTACACGGCGACGGGCCCTCACCCGGACACGCCCTGGCCGCAGACGCCCGCGTGGGGGCGGTCAGCTTCACTGGCTCTACTGAGGTGGGCTGGAAGGTCCACGAGACCGTGTCTGGGCGCCGTGGCCGGGTTCAGTTGGAAATGGGAGGCAAGAACGCCACTGTGGTCCGGCCCACAGCTGACTTGGACGATGCCGCGCGGGCAATAGCCCAGAGTTCGTTCGGTCTCACGGGCCAAGCGTGCACAGCCACCAGCCGTGTCATCTGCCCGGCGAACATGATGGGCGACCTTTTGGACTTGCTTGTCGATCATGCGCGCGCAATATCGCCCGGCCCCGGCCTCGACCCCACCTCCTCGATGGGCCCCGTCGTGTCCCCAGCACAGGCCCGGAGAGTCCGTGGAGCGATAAGCGCAGCAGTGGCAGATGGCGCCGAGGTTGCTTGCGGGGGGAGCGAGGATGACGGCACCTGTTTCGTCTCACCAACCGTTCTCACGGGAGTGAACCCCTCGTCGACAGCCGCGCAAGTGGAGATCTTCGGGCCGGTGGTTGCCCTCCTGCGAGCCGACCAGTTGGGCGAGGCGATTGAGCTTGCTGACAACGTGCGCTATGGCCTGGTCGCTTCCATTTTCACTAGGCAAATTGATGAGGCTCTGGAGTTTTCGCGCCGAGTGCAAACAGGCGTCATAAAGGTAAATCGCCCAACGACTGGGCTCGACCTGAACGTGCCATTCGGCGGCGTCAAGGACTCGTCCTCTGCGACGTATCGCGAGCAAGGAACCACTGCGACGGACTTTTTCACATGGACCAAGACGACCTACCTGGGCTGGTAGCCCCAGACGGCCCCAGATGCCCCCTCATCCAACCAAGGAGATTGCCCAAATGACCCCAACCACGATCCCGATAGAGGCCACGACAGCGCCTGTCATATCGAGGCCGGACGTCGTTGTCGTGGGAGGCGGTCCAGCAGGTCTATCGGCTGCGGTAGCAGCCGCCCGAAACGGTGCTTCTGTGTCGCTCGTAGAGCGATACCCGCACCTCGGCGGAATGGCGGCGGGTGGCATGGTGCTGGTCCTTGACGACATCGTCGACGAGAACGAGATCACCGTCCGCGGAATCGCGCAAGAGATGATCGATCGACTCGAAGTAATGGGCCTGGCGGTTTATCCACCACCCGAAGACCGAGTCCTCAGCGAAGTCACCTGGGAAAAGTGGCGGAGGTGGGGAGCAATCGACTTCCACCAGAAAGGTGAGATCAAGCCGATCATCTACAGCGTCGCTTTTGACCCGGAGGGCTGGAAGACCGTCTCACACGACATGATCGATGAAAGCGGAGTCGAGCTTCGTCTCCACTCACCATTCCATTCACCCATCATGGAGGGAAACAGAGTCACTGGAGTGATCTGCCATACCAAGACCGGCCCCGAAGCTCTTCTCGCCGAAGTCGTCATCGATTGCAGTGGCGACGCCGACGTCGCGTTCACCGCCGGCGCTCCATTCGTCCAGGGGTCTTATCTCGTCACGACTGTCTTCCGCCTCGGCAACGTCGACACTGACACCGCGATGGCATTTGACCGTCAGGAGCCCAAGGCCGCTTATGAACTCGACCGGGAAGCAAAGCGAATTCTCGGCGGAGCATGGGAGCATTGGTGGCTGCTGACGCCTCTCCCGGGGGTCGTTTGGTGCAACGCCCCTCACATGACCGGCTACGACGGCCTCACACCCGGCGACCAGACCGCTGCCAATGCCGAAGGCAGGCGTCGAGTTGCCGAGTTGCTCGAGTTCGCACGGGCGCGGATGCCTGGATTTGAGGATGCCATTCTCGTCGATGTCGCTCCGCAGTTGGGAGTTCGCCAGACCCGCCTCATCCGGGGTGACTACGTAGTTACCAAAGACGACGTGGTCAAACGGCATCACTTCAGCGACAGCGTTGCGCGCGGTCGCGGCTACTACACCCCTTATCGTGCTCTGCTCCCTCTAGACACAGAAGGGCTGCTGGTCGCTGGCCGGCACTATTCGGTGGAACCTGACGCTCAAAAACTCAGCCGTGAGATCCCACCATGCATGGCGATGGGTGAAGCCGCTGGAATCGCCGCCGCGATGGCAGCCGAATCCTCAAGCGGCCTAAGGGACATCGATGTCTCCAAGCTCCAGCAGACTTTGCGCTCTCAAGGCGCCGATCCCGGCGACATCCCCTCCCCCAGGGCCGTCGTTGACCACACGGCCCAGATGGCAACGCAATGACAGCACTTCCGCTTCCCCTCGATGGCGTCAGAGTCCTCGACTTCACCCAAGTAATCATGGGTGCGTCCGCAACCCAACTCCTCAGCGACTTCGGGGCAGAGGTCTTCAAGGTCGAATGGCCCGGAAGCGGTGCCATCTTTCGATGCTCGCTTCCCCACGAACCAGGAACAAACAATCCACCGTTTGCAAGCGTCAACCGCAACAAGAAGAGCGTCGAATTGGACCCTCGATCCGAAGATGATGCAGCAACACTCCAACGACTCATTGAGATCTCCGATGTCATTGTCAACAACTTCCGCCCTGGCGTGATGGAGCGCCTCGGACTCAGCTACAGCAGCGTGAAATCAGTAAACCCGAAGATCATCTACGCCGAGGCAACTGGTTTCGGGCCTAGCGGCAAGTACGTCCACAAGGGGGGCCAAGACATCCTCGCCCCGGCCTACTCCGGTGTCATGCTCCGCAAGGCTGACGGCGCCCACCCCACCGCGATCTATCCGACCTCGATTGCCGACTACGGGGCCGGAATGCACCTTGCACAGGGAATTCTGCTGGCACTCGTTGCCCGAGAAAAGACAGGTCTGGGTCAGAAAGTCGAGGTCTCGCTCTACGACTCCATGATCGCTCTACAGCACCAGGAGGCAGCCATGGAACTCGCCGGTGCCCCAGAGCTCAACTGGGCGTCGCTCCCACTCACCAGTGTCTTTGATGCGTCAAACGGCCAGCTCGTAATCGTCGGAGCTTTCAAGGAAAACCCGCTGCGAGACATATGCACTGCGCTCGACATTGAGGACCTATCGGCGCATGAAGAGTTCAGCGACATTGAGTCAAGAAAGACCAACAAAGACGCTCTGCACTCGCTGCTTGAGGCGGCCACCGCCCAGTACACAGTCGAGGAAAACCTATCCCGGCTCGAGTCAGTCGACATCCTTTGTGCCCCAGTCCGGTCCCTCGGCGAGGCACTCGCCGATGATCACTCGGCGCCAATGATCGTCGAAGTGGACTGTCCAACTGCGCCACAGCAAGAGCGTCACATCGGTTCCCCAATCCACCTTTCTGACACGCCAGCCAAGACCGGACAAGCGGCTCCCCTGCTGGGAGCTGACAACGAGTGGCTCCATAGCCTGTTCGGCCCAACACACAAGGGCATCGATTCGTGACCATCGACTTCCGCACATCAGGACATGTCGCGACGGTGACCATCAACCGGCCAGACCGTCGCAATGCAATCGACAATGCGCACCACGACCAACTCGTCGAAGCTTGGCAAGCCATCGAAGCCGATCCAGAGACCTGGGTCGTCGTTCTCACCGGCGCTGGGGAACAGTCGTTCTGCGCGGGTGCGGACATTCACGAGAGCCAGCCCGATGGCCACGACTACTGGGGCTCGAGAGACCCTGACGGGTTCGGTGGGATCGCGCTGCGGACCTCAATGACCAAGCCGATCATTGCCCGGGTCAACGGAGTCGCGTTAGGTGGCGGGTTCGAGATGGTCCTCGGTTGCGACATCGCAGTGGCGGCCGAGCATACGAAAATCGGTCTGGTAGAGCCCAGAATTGGGCGCCTGCCAGTAGACGGGGGAATCGTGAACGCCATCCGACACGCCCCGCGAAAGCACGCCATGGAGCTGTTGTTGACGGGTGGCACGTTTGATGCGCAGCAGGCCTTCCGGATGGGATTCATCAACGAAGTGGTGCCGTCGGACCAACTTGACGCGGCCATCGACAAGTGGGTCGAAATCGTCTTGTCGTGCGCACCTTCATCGCTCGTAGCCATCAAAGCACTTGTCAACCAGACCCAGCATCTGAGCGCCCGGGATGCAAACCTGGTGGACATTCCCGAAGTTCGGGCATCAATGACGTCTGCCGATGCCATTGAGGGTCCAGCAGCATTTCGGGAAAAGCGGCCTGCAAGATGGTCAGGGGCGTGAGCAATGCCTTACGTCATCACCTCACCCTGCATTGATTGTGTCGATGGCGCGTGCTTGACGGCGTGTCCCGTCGACTGCATCCACCCATCTAAGCGGATGTTCTACATCGATCCGGTCACCTGCGTGGACTGCGGGGCCTGCGAGAGCCTTTGCCCCGTCGACGCCATCTACAAATCGCGGTGGGTGCCATCAGATGAACAAGAGTTCATCGCGATCAACGAGGAGGCCACCGACCAGCTCGATGAATCTGACCGTGGATCCGCTCGGGAAATCGTCGACCACCCTGTGATCGCGGCCACCCCACAATTGCCCTGAAACTACGCCTCGCCGATGTCCTCACTCCACAACCGAGGATGACTGGCAATGAACTCCCTCATAAGTTCTTTGCATTCTTCATCATCAAGGACCACCACTTCGACCCCCCGCGACCTCAGTAGCTCCTCTTCCCCCAGAAATGTGGTGTTCTCTCCCACCACAACCTTTGGGATCCCATAGAGCAAGATTGCGCCCGTACACATCGCGCAGGGCGACAGCGTGGTGTACATCACGCACTCCTGATACACCGAGGCCGATCGGCGGCCAGCCTGTTCAAGAGCGTCTGTCTCGCCATGGCGGATGGCGCTTCCCAACTGAACCCGGCGATTTCTGCCCCGGCCGATGATCTCATTCCTGTGCACCAGGACTGCACCAATTGGCACCCCGCCCTCAGCACTCCCCTTTACGGCTTCAGCAACTGCGGCCTTCAAGAATTCGTCGGACACTTCTCTACTCCAACCCCTTGAGAACCCGACTGGCCAAGGCATTTAGCCCGGCACTGCCAGGGTGGCTCGCTGCCTAGTACTTGACCCGCATGACCTGCATGATCAGAGGGCTCGCGGAATGGAATTCAACCGAATGCCAAATGGGGCGGTCCTTCTCCGTCCAACCAACCTCGGTGACTTTGATGAACGGAGTGCCCTGCTCGACATCTAGATCCTCATACTCAAGGAGGGGAGCAGCTACAGGCTCCAAGGTGGAAAGCACATACGCTGTCGACGCCGCTGAATGCGAGTCGATCAACAGATCAAGCGGGTCGAGCATCGCATGATCCACACACGCCCGTTTGGCAGCGTCGGCTCCAATGACGCTCAGCGGAACAGAATTCACGTTATGCATGTAGGCATCGGATCCGACCAAGAAAGATTTTCGGAACCTCAGTACCAGCTCATCCGCTGACTCCAAATCGAGGCCGTCTGCGACATCCAGTCCGGCGGAGTCAATCTGCGCATCATGGACACGTACCTCGTACTCAAGTCCCTGAGCTGTGAGCATCGTGCCAAAGCTCACAGCCTCGTTCAGAGTGTGGACCTTGGCTGACCTACGGCTCACGAATGTTCCGTGTCCGTGGAGCCGGTAAACGAATCCCCGATCTGCGAGCATTCCGAGGGCAGCGCGAGCGCTTGCCCGGCTGACGCCATAGCGCTCTGCCAAAGCATGTTCCGTCGGCAGTTGATCGCCAGGCCTGTATTGCCCGGAGCGGATCGCATCGAGAACACGGTCTGCGAGTTGCGATGTCCGCGACGCCAACTTCCTAACTCCTGTGTCTTGCATGCGCTGCCGATTGCTCCCTTGCGTTGCCGGTTGACTGTCTACCGATCTCCTAGATCGTGCCACACGGCACCGACGAGGTGCACGGTCTTCCCCGGTGCGACGGACTGGGTGGGTGGAAGCACTTCAGCTTCCACCCACCCAGCGCGCGGAGGGGAACCTCGAAAGGAAAAAAGGCTTACCTACCCCGCGGCCTCGAGAATCGCAGTGGTCACGACCCTCTCAAGCGCTGGGGCATCGGCATCGAACTGGCCGAGGCTGTCCCACCGGTCAATCTGTTCCTGCCAGACATCAAGATCAAACCATCCGAAACCGCCTAGCGCCTCGACGCCAGCGTTTTCCTTGATGCCCAGCAGAATCTGAGCCCCGGCAAGCTGCGACTCATATTCCAGATCCGGGTATTCGTCAATCAACATCTCTACAGCCTCTTCAGGGTTCTCCGTAGCGAATGCCCATCCCCGGGCGGTCGCACGAAGCCAGCCGGCCAAGACCTCTGGGTTGTTCTCAATCGTGTCGGTAGCGGCGTAGTAGATGTGGGCATAGAGAGGCACCCCGGCATCCCACAGCCGGAGAGTGTTGCGATCTGGCACCTGGCTCAACTGCCCCACATTCGTGACCCAGCCCGTGAACACATCGACCTGATCAGTCAGCAACGGCGTGATGTCACCGCCAACCGTCTCCAAACTGCCCAAGTCGTCGCGTGTCATCCCGTTAGCCGCTAGCAAGGCCTCTACGAGGATCACGCCAGTTGCCTGAGTGCCGACAACCAAACCGCGCATGTCCTGGGGAGAATCCAGCGGCGTATCGCCCTTCGAGAAGAACGCATACGGATGCTCGGGGGTTCCAACTGCGAATACCTGAAGCGGGATGCCCTGTGAGACCGCCAGCATTGCAGATGGACTAGATGACAATTGACCTATGAGAGCTCGGCCAGAAGCTACTTGGGCGACCCCGTCGATACTTGGACCGCCAGGATCGATCTTTAGAACGATCCCTTCCTCTTCATACCACCCCATCCTCTTGGCAACGACCTCACCGTGAACGCCATTGTCAGCGAGCCAACCCAGCTGGTAAGTGACATTGTTGAGCTCAACCGGCTCGACCACGGCCGGTTCTTCAGGCGCCGGCTCCTCTGCTGCCGGCTCTTGAGCCACCGGTTCTTCAGGCGCCGGCTCCTCAGCTGCCGGCTCCTGTACCGCACTCTGAGAAGCGCTGTCGTCATCATCATCTCCGCCACAGCTGGCGGCAAAGACCGCCGTCACAGCGAAGAGCGCCAACATCAACAGCCAGCGCGACCCTTTAGCCCTCTTGTCTTCGACCCGTCTCATGGCCCCTCCCAAGTTCGGTTGCTTTGCCGAGCCCACGCCCAGCACAAACGACGCTACCTAGTCAACAGATGACTGTCAACTAGGCACTGGCCTCTGTTGGGCCTGCTGTCTTGGGGATCCATCTACAGTAAGGCGGCATGACTGCCGGCGATTCGGTAAGGCCAGGTGCTTCCGGCTTCTTCGACGAGGCTGTCGACGAGCACGGGCGCACTCGAGACCACTATCGGCCGGTGCAGGAGTGGTTCGACCGGCTGACACTGGAGCAGGTGAAGGCCCTTGAAGAGCAGCGCAACGAGTCTTTCCGCCGCCAAGGGATCACCTTCACGGTTTACGGCGGCGATGAGGGCACCGAGCGCACCTGGCCGATGGATCTGTTCCCCCGGATCATCGACGCCGAAGAGTGGGCCATGCTGGAGCGGGGCCTGATACAGCGGGTCACCGCCCTCAACCGCTTCCTCGACGACATCTACGCCGGCGAGCAGGCCATCGTCAACGACGGAATCGTCCCCCGGCGGCTGATCACCTCGTGCACCGGCTTTGAGCGGGAGGCCATGAACGTGTCGGTCCCGCTGGGGGCGCGCTGCCTGGTGGCCGGAATCGACCTGGTGCGTGACGCCGACGGCGCCTACCGGGTGCTGGAGGACAACCTGCGCAACCCCAGCGGCATCTCCTATGTGATCGAGAACCGGGCCGCCATGACCAAGCTGTTGCCCGCCGCCTTCTCCGATCTGGCGGTTCGCTCGGTTGACCACTACGGGCGCTCGCTGCTGCGGGCCTTGCGCTCCATCGCCCCGCCCGCCTGCGGCGACGATCCCACCGTGGTGGTGCTCACCCCCGGCATCTTCAATTCGGCCTACTTCGAGCACGCCTTTTTGGCCCGCAGCATGGGCGTGGAGCTGGTGGAGGGGCGCGACTTGGTGGTGGACGACCATATGGTGGCCATGCGCACCACCCGGGGCCTGGAGCGGGTGGACGTGATCTACCGGCGCATCGACGACGACTTCTTGGATCCGGTGGTGTTCAACCCCAGTTCCACCCTGGGAGTGCCCGGACTGATGGCCGCCGCTCGGGCCGGCACGGTGTCGGTGGCCAACTCGGTGGGCAACGGGGTGGGCGACGACAAGGCGGTCTACGCCTATGTGCCCGACATGATCCGCTATTACCTGGGCGAAGAGACGATCATCCCCAACGCCGACACCTACCTGCTGTGGGAGGAGGACCAGCGGAACGAGGTGCTGAAGCGTCTCGACCAGCTGGTGGTCAAGCCGGTGGCCGAATCCGGGGGCTACGGCATCGTGATCGGCCCCCGGGCCACCGATGCCGAGCTGGCCGAGGCTCGAGACAAGATCTTGGCCGATCCCCGCAATTGGATCGCCCAAGAGGTGGTCAACCTGTCCCGGCTGCCGGCGTGGAGCGGCGACGGATTCGCCCCCCGCCACATCGACCTGCGCCCGTTCGTATTGAGCGGTGAGCAGGTGGAGGTGATCCCCGGCGGACTCACCCGGGTGGCCCTGCGGGAGGGATCGCTCATCGTCAACAGCTCCCAGGGCGGCGGCTCCAAGGACACCTGGGTGCTGGGCAGCCCCGAACCGACCACGGCAGCCCCAAGCTGATGCCGGCCCGACACGCGAGCGATTCAGGACACCAAAGCTGATGCTGGCCCGACACGCCGAGGACATGTTCTGGGCCGGCCGCTACCTGGAGCGGGCCGAGGACACCGCCCGCATGGTGCGGGCCACCCTGCTCAGCACCGTGGCCGAGAGCCCGGCGCAGGCCATCGATCGGATGCAGAACCTGATCAGCACGCTGCGGCTGGAAGTGCCCGCCCCCACCCAAGACGTGGAGTCCTTGGCCGAGAGCATCACGCCGTCGCCGCCCATGCTGCGCAGCGAAGCCGGGCTGGGCATCGACGTGCAGGCGGCGGCCACCCGCTTGGTGGCCTCACCGGCGCTGGCCGGGTCGGTGGCGTTCTGCATCGGCCGCACCAGGGAGAACTTCCGGTCCCTGCGAGACCAGATCCCCTCGGAGCTGTGGGAGCAGATCAACGAATTCCACCTGCGGCTCCGCCAGAAAGACTTCCCGGCGACCATGGAACAAGACCCGTTCCAAACCCTCGATTTCATCCGGGTTAGCTGCCAGTCGCTCACCGGTGTCATCAGCTCGTCGATGGCCCAGGGCGAGGGCTACCGGTTCTTGGTGCTGGGCCAGATGCTGGAGCGGGCGCTGATGACCTGCCGGCTGGTCAGCGTCCGCTACCCCGAGCTTGACGGATCGTCCTACGACGAGATGGCCCTCACCCTCCGGTCGGTGTCGGCCTTGGAGGCCTACCAGCGGGCCAGCCAGTCGTCTCCCGTGGGCTCTGACGTGGCCCGATTCCTCATGGTCAATGACTCATTCCCCCGGTCGGTGCTCTATTGCCTGAGGGCCAGTGAGGCCCATGTCGAAGCGCTGGCCGCCAACGGCCGCCCCCCGCCCCTCAGGCGTTTGGCCCAGCTCCGCTCCGAACTGGAGTATGCCGACTTCGACGCCATGGTGGGCGACCTGCCCCATCATCTGTCTGCCCTGGAAGCCGGGGTGCGGGATGCGGCCAATCTGGTGGGCAACCACTTTTTCCGCAACGCCGAGTCTTTCGACCTCCACAGCCAGGCCATCATGCCGGGGGTGTCGTCGTGAGGCTGGACATCTGCTATCGCACCAGGTTCGCGTTCGACGCTCCGGTGCGGGAGTCCCAGAACGAGATGAGAGCCTGTCCGGTCTCCGATGAGCGACAGCAGTTGCTGAACTATCGGGTGATCGTCGAGCCGTCGGCCAGGATGCTGTCGTTCACCGACTACTGGGGCACCAGGGTGGACCATTTCGGCGTCACCGACGCCCACACCGCCCTCGAGGTCACCGCCGAGGCCTCGGTGGAGACCCAAGACCCGCCGCCAGTGGCCACCGGCCCTGCGATGGAGACCCTGAAGGTGCCGGGATTCCGCGATCGCCACGAGGAATTCCTAAAGCGCAGCCACCACACAAGCTGGAACGAGGATATTGCCCAGGCAGCCCGCGGCCTTGCCGAGGCCAACGGGTCAGATGTGGTCAGCGCAGTGACGGAGATCAATCGGTTCGTTGGCGACAAGCTCGCCTATGAGCCTGGTGCCACCGAAATCGGCGAGCCCATTGCCGCCATCGCGGCCAAGGGGGTCGGCGTGTGCCAGGACTACGCCCACCTGGCCGTGGCCCTGTGCCGAAGCATCGGCATCCCGG
>VYDF01000093.1:0-9777 GCA_009843565.1 Acidimicrobiia bacterium
CTCCCGGCGGGGTGGTGGATCCGGGCGAGACCCTGCTGGAGGCGCTGGGGCGGGAAGTGCTTGAGGAGACCGGGATCCAAGTTGATCACTGGGACGGCCCTCTGTATGAGATAACCGTAGATTTCTCCGACCTGGGCTGGCGGCTCAGGGTGGAGGCCCATCGGGCGGTTGACTGGAACGGCGAGATCGTGTTGGAAGATCCCGACGGCATCGTGGAGCACGCTGACTTCTATGGCCTGGACGAGTGCGAGGTTCACTTGGTGCAGAGCCCCCGTTGGGTACGCGAGCCGTTATTGGAATGGTGCCGCCAGCGGCCCAACCAGATGCTGAGCTTTCGCTATGAGGTGACTGGCGCTGAGATTGATGGCCTCACGGTGACTCGGTTGTAGTTCGTGCCGGCGATGTCAGGGAATACTCAGAGCGACAGCGCCCTCCCTCAGTCGGGAACCATCCTGCACGTGGACATGGACGCCTTCTTCGTGTCGGTGGAGCAGATTCGACGACCTGAACTCAGGGGCTTGCCGTTGGCGGTAGGAGGTCCGGGCAATAGGGGAGTGGTGGCATCGGCCTCCTATGAGGCAAGGGCTTACGGGGTTCACTCGGCCATGCCCTCAGGACGGGCGCGACAGCTGTGTCCCGACATTGTCTTCTTGCCCGGTGATCACGAGCTGTATTCCGAGGTGAGCAGACGCATCATGGGCATCCTGCGGTCGTTCACCCCGCTGGTCGAGCCCCTTTCGGTGGATGAGGCGTTCTTGGATGTGTCCGGCGCCCATCGCCCTCCGGTGGAGATCGGCCATTTGATCCGAAGGCAGGTCAGCAGCGAAGAGGGCATCAACTGCGCGGTGGGCGTGGCCGCGGTCAAGTTCTTGGCCAAACTGGGCTCCAAGCTGGCCAAGCCCGAGCCGACCCCGTCGGGGCCGTCGGGTGGGGCCGGCGTGTTCGAGGTGCCGGTGGGAGAGGAACGAGCATTTCTGTCGCCTCGCCCGGTCAGCGACATTTGGGGGGTGGGTCCGGTCACGCTGGGCCAACTCAATCGGATCGGGGTCGCCACCATCGGGGAGTTGGCAGAGTTCCCCTTGGAGCGGCTTGAGCAGATCGTGGGCAAGGCCCACGGCCGCCATCTGCACAGCCTGGCCAACGCAGTGGATCCCCGCCCGGTGGTACCGGACACGGCGGCCAAGTCGATGAGCCGCGAGGAGACATTCGCCCGCGACCTGCACACCCACGAGGCACTGGGCGCGGAATTGGTGGCGCTCAGCGACTCAGTGGCCTCCCGGCTGCGGTCCGCGGGGATGGCCGGGCGCACGGTCACCATCAAAGTCCGCTTTGGGGATTTCAGCACCATCACCCGATCGCACACCCTGGCCAGCGCAGTCGATTCCGGGGTGGTCCTAGCTCGAGAAGCCAAGCAATTGCTGAAGGAAGTAGATGTGGCTCCGGGCGTGCGGTTGATTGGGGTTGGCGTTTCCGAGTTGGAGGATTCCAGCCAGCGACAGCTCGCGCTGGATCTGGAAGGAAATGAGGCGGCCGATCCCTCATGGCACGACGTGGATCGCGCTATTGACCGCATCAGAGACCGCTTCGGATCCGAGGCCATCCAAACCGGAGGCGCTGCCGATGCCGGCCCCCGACAAACCGGCTGGAATCGGCCTAATTGAGATTAGAGATGCTCTCACGAAGGCCAGCTCGGAGTTTCTGGCATTGTCTCAAGAGTCGGCCTGTGAGACACTAAACATGTGCCACTTTCCGAGGACGAGCAACGCATCCTCAGCGAAATAGAGGAGCAGCTTTACGAAACCGATCCGGCGTTGGCCCGAGAGGTTGGCCGGACCACGGTGTTCACCCACCCGGCCCGTAATCTGCGGCTGGCCATCCTGGCCTTCATTGTCGGACTGGTGTACATGATTCTGACTCTTTCCACGTCGTTTTGGCTGTCGTTCCTGGGGTTCCTGGTCATGTTGGGCGCGTCGCTTTGGGGCTGGAGCAACTTGCGACAGCTCGGGCGGTTCGGACTCCAACAGATCAGCGACAGCATCAATCGGGGCGAGGTGAGCAACTATCTGCGGTCACCGGGCCGACGCATCGTCAACCGCCTGCGCCGTGGCGGTGCCGAGCAAACCGGCCGCGACAGCCCCGTACCCGGCGCCAGCTCTCCGGTCCCTCAATCACCGAGTCCCAAATCAATCAAGGCCCAAGATTCCAACTCGGCGCGCCCTGTCCCCGCCGCGGCAAACCGAAGAGCGGGCGAGGGTTGAACGCTGCTGCCAGCTTCTGCCAGCGGCTCACCCTGAAATTGACTTCGGCCCGCACCGATAGCGACCACGTTCGGGCCAGCCACTGATTCCGATCGCTGGGCTCTGTCGGAGCGAAGGTCGCAGCTGCGGCTAGTTCACCCAGTTGGCGCAGGTCAGGGCTGTGTAGGGGTACTTGCTCGATGGCTCGACGAGCGAATTCAGCATAAGTCTCGTCTGGCCGGGGATTCATTTGGATGAGGGCCAGCGACTCGACCGTCTCCGCCCATAGCAGTCTGATCTTGCCCCGATTGCCGGTGATCCTGAGGAATCGACGTTGATTTCGCAGTCTCTTGAGCTGGGGGATGAGCAAGATGAGCAACACAACCAGCGACGGGGCCAGTATCGCAATCCAAGCCTTCCAGGTCATTCCGCCGCCGTCTTCTCGGGTTCCGGTCTGGGTGTCGCCGAGCCCGGGGGATTCAGGGGGGAAGAGGCTGTCGAAGTCGACTGGGGCGTCAGGAATGCCTGCGGAATCGAGAGGCGGGCTGTCATCGACAGGAGCGAGCTCGATTGCGCCGATGGCCTGATTCTCGGCCACTCCCGTGTAGTTCTGGGCGCCAGGTGCGCCTCGGCCCGGTGTGGGCTCGAAGGCCACCCAGCCCACTCCGGCGAGATAGACCTCGGGCCAGGCGTGGGCGTGCTTTCCCCGCACCACATATAGATCGGGGTCGCCTGGATCGTTCTCACCCACGGTGAAGCCCACCGCCACCCGAGCCGGCAAGCCCAGCGACCGGGCCATGGCGGCAAATGTCCCGGCGAACTGCTCGCAGTATCCCCTGCGAGTGCTGAGAAAATCCTCGATGCGGTTCTCAGAATGACCGGGCGTCACATTGGCGTCGTAGGTAAAGCTCCCGTTGCGAAAGAAATCTTGAAGGGCCAGAGCCTGCTCGTAGCCTGACTCAGCTCCAGCGGTCAGCTGGTCGGCCAAAGCTCTCACCCGGGGGCTGAAGTCGGATGGCAGCGCGGCATACGAAGCCACCTCGGGGATCGGGGCCGCATCTAGGGAGATGGATTTGAGAACTTCGGGATCGAATCGGGGCAGCGCCGATGAAACCGTGTATGTGAGTCCATTGGAGCTGGTCAGCGAGCGACCCACGATAAGGGTCGAGGAGGTCGGCTCGTAGCTGATGTCGACGGTGTCTGTTCCGACGGTGTCTGCGTCGGCAGTTGCTGCGGCGGCAGCACCCAAGTCGTCAAAATTAATGCCGCCGGCGTTCATGCTGACAGTGTTCGCCACTAGGGACCGGGGTTCGAACGCGGCGGGCAGCCACACCGCGCCCAGCTGTTCGATGCTGTACTGCTGGACGGATTCCTGCACGCTGGAGCCCGACTGGAACAGCGACGGCAGCTGTGTGGGGCGAGCGGCGTAATCGGCTCGGGAGGTCCACACCTGCCCGTCGAACTTGTCCAGCGAAGTGAGCCGCCAGTACGACCGCTCTTCTGCCCGTACGCGGAACATCACCGTCTCTCCCTGGCTTACCAGCCGGCCCCTGATGTCCACCAGGGGGCTGATCACTACTCTCCCCGGAGTCCTCCTGCCCCGCTCGACGGCCTCGGTGAGGTCGATAATCGGGTCTTCGTCGTTGCCCAGAACCGGTCCCGCGGCGATTGACGCGGCTAGAGCAACAGCGGCTAGTGCGGCGCTTCCGGCCAACAGCGCCCGGCGTCCAATCGACGCCCGGCTCTCGCCTCCCGACCAAACGGCATTGGCGGTGCGGGCCGCAAGCCGGTGAATCGAGGCGAACAGCAGCAGGGCTCCAGTGAACACCCCAATGGTCAGAATCCGATGCTGATCTTCGCCCACAAGTCCCACGAAGCCGATGGCGGCAATCGGCAGCACCATGGGCTCGAACAGGGTCCGCGCTCGCATCGCGGTCCAGTCGCTGAGGAAGGCGATCAGCCACACCGCAGCCATGGCGCTCACGATGAAACCGTCCAGCGTCTCAACCGGAGGACTGAGTTCTCCAAATGAAGTCCAGGCCTGTTCGAGATCATCGGCCAGCGCAGCCCGAGTGCCTCCGGCGGGCAGGCCCCAAACGGTGGTGTCCCAGTAGTACGACCAGGTAACCGTGAGCACCAATCCCACGCCGCCGGCCAATGCAGACACGAGCATTCCCCAGCCGATGCGGCGAACAACCAGGGCCAGAAGATGGCTCAAGGCGGCGGCCCCGAATACCGGCAGTATCCAGGCGTCGCCTTCAAAGACTCGGATAAGGCTGAAGGCGGTGGCCGCCGTCAGAATCGGCCCGGCGATTTCCAACGCGGATTCCCACCCGGTTGGCCATCGGTTGCTCGAACCTTGAGGGGCGATCATGGGCGGGGAGTGGGAGCGGTTGCGTCGGCCGGGTTGGGCCCGACCGAGGGATCCTCGCTGGAGGCCGTATGCGCGGCCCAAGCCTCGGTGAATCCCAGGGGCTTGTCCACCAATAGCAGGCCGGTGCCGGGGATGTACGCCGGGGGCAGCTGCTCGGGCTGATCTGGCTCGTCACCGGCGAACAGCACCACCGTCTTGGAGCTGAAGTGCGAGCCCAAAGATGTCAGCGACCCCGATTCAGTTCCGTCCACCGAGGCAGCCACCAGCACCACCAATCCGCCGCCTTGACCTCGGCTGAGCCATTCGACGGCGCCGAACAGGCTGCCGACGTCGGGGCTGACCAGCGTCAGGTGGCCGTAGATCTTGTGCAGATGGGCAGAGTCCGACCCGTAGCCGCTGTCGAAGTCCGCAGTGGTCACCAGACGGACTTGGTCGCCCCGGTGCTGGCTGGCCCGACAGATGCTGGCGGCGGCCGACACCATGGCCTCAAACCGCTCTCCGGCTCCGACTTTCGACTCGAAGTCCAACAGGACAGCCCGGGTGTCGAGAAGGACTGTTGTGTGGGTGTGGGAGAACTCTTCGAACTGACGCACGATGAGCTCGTCGTGGTGGGCTGACGACCTCCAGTGAATGCGCCGGGGATCGTCGCCTCTCTGAAACGGGCGCAGTCCGTACAGTTCATCGCCGCTCTGGGCCATGGGGCTGCGCCTAACTGCGTCGAATGTGTTTCCGGGCAGGCGAGGAGGGGGTCTGACCGGGTACACCGTGGGGTAGACAAGGGCCTCAGCTGGCTCGCCGGACTCGAAGCGCCGAATGGAGATGCCGAGCGGATCGGTCAGCGTCAGGGCCAGCGGGCCGGTCTTCAGGTGCCCGCGCTTCGCGGTGGGCAGCCGATAGGAAACGGTCATCTCGTCTCGACCCGAGATGGGGGCAACCAGCGTGTCGGGCGACTGGAAAAAGTCGGATGCGCTTTCGGTGGAGAAAGTGTGGCTGTCGGCCAGTTGCAGCACCGGACTGCGCAGACCGCTGGGGTTGGCCAGCTCGATGCGCACTTGGCAGTCGTCGCCGACATGCAATTGCAGTGGCTTGAGCGACCTAGCCGTTACCCGCAGGGGTTGGCGGACCCGGACGTAGACCACCGAGAGGATGGCCACCGCCGCGCCGGCGATGCCCACGCCCAGCAATTCGCTGGACCCGAACACACGGCCCGCCGCCACCAGCAGTGCGGAAAAGATAAGAAGCAGCCAGCCCGTTGCGGTGAGCATGGTTGGGGAGGAGCTAGTCGACCGGGGCTGGAACCGAGCTCATGATTTCGTCCACGATTTGCGCGGGCGGTGTGCCGTGGGCCCGGGCCTGGGGGTTCAACAGCAGCCGATGGGCCAACACGGGTACGGCCAGTTGCTTCACATCGTCGGGGAGCACGTAATCGCGTCCTTGGGATGCTGCCCGCACCCGACTGGCCCGTTGCAGAGCGAGGGTGGCTCGGGTGGACATCCCCAAGATGAGGCTGGGGTGGCTACGGGTGGCGTTGGCGATCAGCACCAAATAGCGCTTGATACCCGGCGCGGTGAACACCGCACTGGCATGGTCGGCCAGCGCGCTGACTGCTTGGGAGTCCACCGCGGGGCGAAGGACGTCCAGAGGATTGTCGGTGCCGTGGGCGTCGAGAATTTCGAGCTCGGCCTGCTTCGAGGGGTAGCCCACCTCGATTCGCATCAAGAACCGGTCGAGTTGGCTCTCGGGCAGCGGATAGGTGCCCTCGTGCTCAAGCGGATTCTGAGTGGCGATCACCATGAACGGCCGGGGGAGGGGATGGGTGGTGCCGTCCACCGTTACCTGGCGCTCGGCCATGGCCTCCAAGAGTGCCGATTGGGTTTTTGGAGAGGCTCGATTGATCTCGTCGGCCACCACGATGCCCGAGAACACCGGCCCGGGCTGAAAATCGAGCGTGTTCGCAGTCCGGTTCCAGATGGTGGCGCCAACCACATCGGAGGGGAGCAGGTCGGGTGTGAACTGGATGCGGCCGAATTCGGCCTGCACGGTGATGGCCAGCGCTTTGGCCAGGCTGGTTTTGCCCACACCGGGGGCGTCCTCGATGAGCAGATGCCCTTCGGACAGCAGGCAGGTGACGGCCAAGTCCAGCACGTCGGGCTTGCCCATGATGGCCTTGCCGATGTTGGAAACGATGGATTGGAACTGCTCGGCGAACAGCGGTTCCTCTGATTCTCTCATCGCCATAGTGTCGAGTCTCTCAATTCGTTGGTGTCGGGAGGGGTGAGACCACGCGAGTTCTGCTCATCGCCATAGCGTCGAGTCTCTCAGGTGTCGCGGAGTTGGGGCCAACGGGTAGGCATGTCAACGAGCATTCCGTCGGCGCTGGGGCCGTGGTCGCGCAGCGTTCCCCGCCGCCGGAAGGCAACGTGGTATCTCTCGGGCTGGGACGTCCAGCACACATCCGGGACCAGCCCCGACTCAATAGCGTCGTCGCAGTCCTCCAGTTCGCTGAGGCGGGCACCGGACAGCCAGGTGGTGCGCTGGAGCACCCACGCCGCCTCGGCCTCTTCGGGACCCAGGGCCTGTTCGCACCAGCGGACGAAGCCGCCCTTGATTGCACGGCCGGAGAAGGGTTCTGGCGATTCGATTTCCAGTCTGGCGGCCATCCGCCAACGGAGTACTTCCACTCCGTCTCTCATGATCCAGGCATCAAACGGGGGCTGATACCAGTCGGGCACGGTGGCGTCGTACTGGCGAATGCCGGTTTTGCCCCGGGCCGCATGAAGTACCCCGAGGACAGCGGCATCGTAGAGGTGGGTGCACTGCTGGCGGACGTCGGTCCAGGCGAATACCTCGGAAGCGGCGATGGTCAGCGGGCAGCCCACCAGCAGTTGGAGCTGGTCGAGTGCTCCCGCGCACGGCTCCCAGGGCATGCGAGGACCGGCGGCATTCGCCCCGGTGATTCTGGTGCCGTCGTGGGTCAGAGCAGCCTCATAGTGGTGCATGTCGTCCTCGAGCCCTACCACCACGGTCCGGTCATCGGGGGCGATCATGCGCAGACGCCGGCGGAATGCACCGCTGCCGTGGCGATTGCGAATCAGCTCGGGCTGAATATCGTCTTTGGGCACTGGCCGATGTTGGCATACTGGCACCGGACGACCAGATTCCTTAGCTGGGCAAGTACTGTCAGCTGATCGTGCCTGCCCAGCCCTCTGCGCTTCGCGCTCTGTCTCACCGGTCGTTCCTGCTGTTCTTCATCGGAGTGTCCATCGCTACTACCGGGCAGTTCATGCAGTCGCTGGCCGTGCCCTTCTATATGAACGAGCTGACTGACTCGAACTTCTGGGTAGGCAGCTCGGCCTTCGCGGTGCTGATCCCGTCGTTGATCATGACCCCGGTGGCCGGCATCTGGAGCGATCGGATCAGCCGCAAGGCCATCTTGTTCGGATCGTTCTCCCTCCAGCTCGTTTGCTCGGTAGCGTTCTTGGTGCTGTTCGCCGGGGATCACCTGACCCCATGGCTGATGATCGGACTCCAGGTGGTGGTGGGTGTGGCGTCGGGGTTCCAGTGGGCGCCCACCCAGGCAATGACCTCGTTGCTCGTGCCGCCAGAAGATCTGCTGTCAGCGGTGCGCTACGTTTCCCTTTCGTTCACCGCTGGTCGAGCCCTCGGTCCGGCCATGGCCGGGCTCACCTTGCTGAATTGGGGGCCGGGGCCGGCGTTTGCGGTGACCATCGTCGGCTTCGTTCTCGGTTTGGCCTTTATGGCTCCGATCAGGCTTCGACCGGCTGAGCCGTTTCGGCAGGAGCCGTTCTGGATTCAGTTCCGCCTCGGGTTGGAGTACATCTGGCGCCGCCCGGAGATGCGGCTGGTGGTCGTGACGTCGTTCATTGTGGCCAGCGTGGGGGCCGTGTTCGCCTTTGCCCTGGTGGCCAGTGTGGCCGACGACGTGTTCGCACTCGGTGATGGAGGCTTGGGCTGGCTCACCGCGACCTTCGGATTCGGTTCGCTGGTGGTGGGGCTGTACGTGACCCGCCACGGCGACCGCCATGCCCGTTCCCGGGTTGAGATGACCGCCGTGGGCGTTTATGCCCTGGGAGTGTTGCTGGTGGGAGCCACACCGTGGCTGCTGTTCGGACTCCTGGGCTACTTCGTCTTCGGGGCCGCACACATGGCTCACGGGGTGACGGTGAACAGCGCCTTGCAAGTGCAGGTTGACGAGCAGTATCGAGGCCGGGTGATGTCGGTATGGCTGATGTCGGTGCTGGCAGGTTTGCCCATTGGCTCGCTGATCGGCGGTTTCTTGGGCGACTTGGTTTCCATGCGGTTCGTGCTGCTGCTGTATGGAGGGTTGCTGGCTGTCTTCTGGGCCATCGTGACGGTTCGGTCCAACGGCTTCGCCGGTTTAGATCGCGGCCCCGAGTGAGTCCGCCACAGCAACGTGGAGGTGCGCCAGCAGAGTACGGTCGAAGGGCGATGGAAGCGAACAGCCAACTCCCTGGAACGAGGTTGAGCCGAAGGGACCGGTTCTTGCACGAGCCCCGGTTTCGGGATTGGAACTGGGTGGAGACCAACTGGTTCTGTTTCTTCGTGCCCCAAGAGGCCATGGTCGGGCACCTGCGCTCGCTGTGGCGGCCCACGCTCGGAATCGTGGGGGCCAACGTATTCGTCTATTCCAACCGGGGGCTGGATGCCGCCGGGGCACTGGCCAACGACATGCACGAGGACCGCTTCGCCATGCCCATGCCGCCCCACAACCTGGACGATTACCGCCTCGACAACGGCATATCTGTGCGCCAGACCGAGGCTTTCCAACGTTGGGAAGTGCGATATGACGGCGCCGACGGAACGGTGTTCGATTTGGAGTACACCGCGTTGATGCCTCCGGTTGAGGTGGGCGAGGTCAAGGTGGCGGGCGCGGGGGAGGGGTTCGGGTCGATCCAGCGCTCCGATGCAGCGTTGTCTCACGGGCACATCGACCAGACACTGCACGTTTCGGGGGAGGTAGTGGTAAACGGCGAGCGGTTCGAGGTGGACTGCGCAGTCAACCGGGACCACTCCTGGGGGCCCCGCCGGGAATCGGTGGCCAAGCTGGGATGCGGCAACTTCGACGACGGCCACTGGGGCGACGACTTCCACTTCCTGGTTCAGACTCGCAACGACGCTCCCGAC
>VYDF01000093.1:9787-16938 GCA_009843565.1 Acidimicrobiia bacterium
CTTGTGTCATCACGCACGGCTCCTTGCGGGATGGCGGCGACATTCTCCGCATCACCGAGGGAACGGGCCGGTTCGAGTTGGACGACTACCGCACCACCGCTCTGGTCTATGAGATCACCGACGAGCGGGGCCGCCACCACCGCTTCGAGGGTCGGGTGGCTCGCACCATTGAGAAGGTGTCCACCAACGCCTTCTCCTGCAACGGCTTCGTGGACTGGAGCTACGAGGGCGAGCCCGGCATCGGGGAGTATCGCTGGCACTGGGGTGTCCGGGAGTTGCGGGACTGGCTCGCGACACGCCAATAGGAGCAATTGCACTACAAGGGACAAAAGGGAGGCACAGGCATGAAGACACGGGCCGCGGTGTACCGGGAGCCGCATGCGCCGCTGGACATCGTCGAGGTGGACATCTGCAACCTGGCCGCCCAGGACGTGCTGGTGCGGATTACCCACAGCGGGATCTGCCACAGCGACCTGCACGTCTACCACGGCAACCGGGATTGGGAGACCCCCATGATCCTGGGCCACGAGGGGGCTGGTGTGGTGGAGCATGTGGGTGAGGGCGTCACCGGGATCAAACCCGGTGACCGAGTGGTGTTATCCCTGGTGGCCAGCTGCGGGCGCTGCCGGACGTGTGCTTCGGGCTTCGCCAACCGATGCCAAGTGCTGCCCGCCTTTCCCATCGGCACCTACTATGACGGCGGTCACCGGTTTGAGCGCGACGGCGAGGTTTACCACTCGTTCTGCACGGTGGGATCGTTCGCCGAGCACGCAGTGGTCCATTTCTCCAAGGCAGTGGCGGTGCCTGATGACGTGGGTTTGGACGTGGCCTGCCTGGTGGGCTGCGGGGTGCCCACCGGAGTGGGTTCGGCAGTCAACACCGCTCAGGTCCGCCGGGGGAGCACCTGCGTGGTCTACGGCTGCGGCGGCGTGGGCCTCAACGTGATCCAGGGCTGCCGCCTGATGGGGGCGACCGAGATTGTGGCGGTGGACTTATTGGCCGACAAGCTGTCCCTGGCCGAGAAGTTCGGCGCTACTCATCTGGTGAACGCGGCTGACGATGACCCGGTAGCGGCGGTGATGGAGCTGACCGGGGGTCGAGGTGCCGACTACGCCTTCGAGGTGATCGGAACCGGGGCCACCTATATGAACGCCTGGCATTCGATCGGCATGGGAGGGCTGGCAATCATGGTGGGGGGCCCGCCGGCGGGCACGCCGTTCCACATCGACGCCACCGAGATCTACTTCGGCAAGGCGTTGACCGGCAGCATGTACGGCAACTCCTCGCCGGCTCGGGACTTCCCGTGGATCTTCGATCTCTACCGCTCTGGTGATCTATTGCTGGATGAACTGGTGACCCAGCATCGCCGCCTTGACGACGTTACTGCGGCCCTCGACGAGTTGGACGCTGGCGGCGTGGTCCGCACCGTGCTGGACATCGGCGAGGAGTGAGCTTCTAATTCCCCCCGAACTCCTCAATCCAGCGGGTGTAGTCGTCTAGAACTGGCAGCACTTCGTGGGCTGAACCGCCGTGGGGAAACCGCAGCACCACTTCGGTGATGCCGATGTCCCGGTAGTAGGCCAGCTTGCCGGGGTCGGGATGGGTGCCGTAGGTGAGGAGTTCCAGTTCGTCAAGGCTGCGTCCTGAAGCGGCCATGGCTTCGCCCAGATCAGCAAGGGCGGCTCGCATCCCGGCACCGCCAATGGGCATCCACCCGTCGCCGAACTCGGCGATGTGGGCAAACGTGGTGGGCCCGGGAGCGGCGCCGATTACGGTGCGGATGCGGGGCTGCTGAATGGGTTTGGGCCAACTCCAGGAGGGCTCCATTCGAACGAAATCGCCGTGGAATGCGGCTATCTCGTTTCCCCACAGTGCCTGAGCACAGAGCATGTGCTCCCGAACCAGATCTCGGCGGCGGCCAACGTCGATGCCGTGGTTTTCCATCTCCTCGTGGTTCCATCCGTAGCCGATGCCCAGCACAAGACGCCCACCGCTCATCCAATCGAGGGTGGCGCATTGCTTGGCGAAGGCAATGGGATCGTGTTGGGCGGGCAGTGCCACTCCCACTCCCAGTCCTACGGTGGTGGTGACCTGGGCGCAGGCCGCCAAAGCGATGTAGGGGTCGAGAGTCCGGTAGTAGGTTTCGGACAACTCGTCCTCGCCGGTGGGAGGCGGCGTGCGCCGACTGGTGGGGATATGGGTGTGCTCGGGCAGATAGATGCAGGCGTAGCCTCGAGCTTCTGCTTCCTGGGCCAGTTGCACTGGCGACATAGACCGGTCGGTAGTCTGCATCATCACCCCGAATCTCATCGCCGAATCGTATGTCGCTTTGGCTGCCTGTTTCGCGGTTCGCAGGGGTACTCTCAGGGCAGTCTCATGAGACACCAACCTGAGATCAGGCTGATCGCCACCACCGAGGTGCCCATGAATTGGGGCCGCTTCACCTGCCACGCCTTCCAATCGATGGACGACGGCGAGGAGCATGTGGCGTTTGCCCTCGGCGACATAGACAGAGCCGATGAGGTTTTGGTGCGGGTACACAGCGAGTGCCTCACCGGCGATGTGTTCGGCTCTTGGCGCTGCGACTGCGGCGCGCAACTTCACGCGGCCATGGATGCCATCGCCGACTGCGGCACTGGTGTGCTGGTGTATATGCGGGGACATGAGGGACGGGGCATCGGCATCGGCCACAAGGTTCAGGCCTACGCCCTCCAAGACATGGGCCGCGACACCGTGGACGCCAACTTGGAGCTCGGCCTGCCGGTGGACGCCCGCACCTACGGCATCGGCGCTGCCATTTTGGCCGAATTGGGTGTCAAGCGGGTTGCGCTGATGACCAACAACCCGACCAAGCAAGACGGTTTGGCCTCCTTCGGTGTGGAGATCGCCCGCCGAGTTCCCCTCGAGGTGCCCCCCCGAACCGAAAACGTGGACTACCTCCGCACCAAGCAACAGCGCCTCGGCCATTTGCTCGATTTGGTGTAGCTGGTGGGCTAAGAAACGGCCCCTGGTCTCGCAGTCGACAGGAGCGAGGCCGCCTCGGCATCGAGGACCACGGAGACATCGGCGTGCAGTTGAATGGCTGAGGCCGGAGTCTCAACCGACACCGGTCCTTCGACGGCATCGCGGACTGGACGGGACTTGTGGTCGCCGAAGGCGACGAGAAGGATCTTTCTTGCCTGCAAGATGGTTCCGATTCCCTGAGTTATCGCCTGGCGGGGGACTTCGTCAATCGAGCTGAAAAACCGGGCGTTGTCTCGTCGGGTCTGCTCACTGAGCGCGACGACGCCTGATGATGCGTCGAGCGGAGTGCCCGGTTCGTTGAAGGCGATGTGTCCGTTGCTCCCAATGCCGAGGAGTTGGATGTCGATTCGAGCCTCGGTAACAAGTTGGTCGTAGCACCGAGCCTCAGCCTCAAGATCGGGGGCTCTTCCATCAGGCCCGAAAACCGCGTCTTCGCTCAGGTCGACATGATCGGAGAGACCCTTCCTGATCACATTTCGGAACGCCTGGGGATGTTCGGGGTCGAGGCCGGCGTACTCGTCGAGCAAGTAGATGGACGTTCCAGCAAAGCTAAGCCCGCCGGCCTTATGCCGATCTACTAGCGATTGGTAGACGCCGACCATCGTGCTGCCGGTCGCCATCCCGATACGGGGCCGAGATCTCGCCCGGACGACGTTCTCCACCATGTCGGCTGCCTTCTCGGCAGCCGCTGGGGCATCCGCGACGACGAAGACCTGCACGGTCAAGTCCCCATATCTCAGCCGGTGCCGCGGGCCCCGGTTATGTACGACACCAAGTCGTCTTTGGTGACATCAGGCACGTTGACTTCGGCGCACTTTCTTCCTTGGTAGAGAACTACTGCCTGGTCGCACACGGCCAGCACCCGGTCCATGTTGTGGGTGATGAGCAAAACCGCTACCCCCTGGTCCCGAAGATTGATGATGAGGTCGAGAACTCGCTGGGTCTGCTCGACACCAAGGGCAGCCGCTGGCTCATCGAGCAGAACGATCTGCTGGCCCCAGGCCACAGCCCGGCCAATAGCAACGGCCTGGCGCTGCCCTCCCGATAGCGAGCCGACCGAGCGTCTTAGCGACGGAATTCGGATATCGAGACGAGCAAGCGTGGAAGCGCATTCCTGGCGCATGCGCCGCTTGTCGAGAAGACCGATGCGGGCACCCAGCCATCCTCCTCTGGTGTGCTCGCGGTTCAAGAAGAGGTTCTCGGCCACATCGAGGGGATCGATCACTGACAGCGTCTGATGAACGGTCTCGATGCCGAGTTCTCGCGCGTGACGGGAAGAGCTGATGCGGTGCTCTGTTCCCTGAACGAAGATGTGGCCGGCGTCGGGCTGGTAGAGGCCGGAGATGCACTTCACCAGGGTCGATTTTCCGGCGCCATTGTCGCCCAACAGAGCGGTGACCCGACCGTGTTGCAGCTCGATGGACACGTCGTCGAGGGCTTGTACAGCCCGAAACGCCTTCGAGATGCCAGAGGCGACCAACGCGGGGGCGCTGCTCATCGGTTGCCCTTCCAGGCCGCCGGGTTGCCCAGCACGTCCCAGACTCCGGCCACCGACGGGTTGCCCGAGCGCACACCGGTCACACCGACAACAAATGCCCTGGTCACAAAGGCCTGGATGCGGAAGCCGAAGACGACGGTGTCGCCCTCGCCGACCGTGCGATCCGGTTCAGGCCTCAATTTGGCGTAGTAGTCGATGGCGGCAGGGTCGGGCATGTCTACGGGCACGGGCTTGGTCAATGCCTCGCTGGGATCGTGGGCAACGACGGCAGTGGTCTGGTAGTCACCGAAGACGGGGTCGACATAGAGACCGCCACCGAAACAGAACGGGGTTCCCTGATGGATGTGGGCGACCTCGCTGACGTAGCAGACCGCAGGTTGTTCGGGTAGATCGCCCGTGGCATGCAGGGGAGTGGTTCCGGTGAGCCCATGCCCCGGCTCCACTTGCGTGGCCCCAGCCTCGGCGAGTTGGGCCAGCACTGCTGTAGATGTTGTGCCGGGCGCGTTGATTTGGAGCACTTCTTGGTCTTCGCCGCCCAAATGATGCCGGGCGGACTCTGCGGCTCGAGCCAGGGTTGCCATGTTGGGAGTGACCCGGGCGCCCCCAGTATGCGGGTCGTAGAGCAACGCGGGAAACGTCGTGAGGCCGGCGAACCGGACTCCGGGGAGTCCGGCAATGTGGTTGATCATGGTGTCCAGTTCTTCGAGCGGTACACCCCCTTCGTGGCCGGTGTAGAACTCGTCGCCGTCAGCGAACACCCGCACCAGCAGATTCTGAGCCCGCCCGAGGCGAGCGGCCGCGGCCGATGCCTCAGCCGCCTTGTTGGGCGAGAAGACAGTCCAATAGTCGGGTTCCATGGCCATGGCCTCACCGGTCTCGGCCGCCGCAACCTGCACGAGGTGGCCGATGTGTCCGAGGTTGTGCCCGTTGGCGGCAATGGGCCGGGCGCAGGCCATATCCACTGCTACGTAGCCGTGTACGCCGGCACCGGTTATGGCATCGAGGGCCCCCGGCGCCCTTCCGAGTTGCTTGGTCATGGCGTACACGGTCAGCCCCAGCGCCCTGGCCTCGCCCATGAGGTGGGCGGTGTTGGCGGCCACAGCGTCGAGGTCCACCGCATAGCTGTTGGCTGGGATGGCGCGGGCCTGGTGCAGCGCCACCGCCGCTTCCACGAAGTCCGGGTTCTTGTTCAGCAGGGATTGCAGGAACACCGTCAGCTCTCCTTGGCTTCTCGCATGCTCAGGGCCACGGCCAAGATGATGATCACGCCCCGGGCGATGAGCTGGTCGGCCACTTCCAGCCCCATGAGGATGAGGCCGTTGTTGAGCATGGCCATGATGAGGGCGCCGGTTACGGCTCCCAATATCGACGCCCGACCGCCGAACAAGTTTGTTCCGCCAATCACCACCGCGGCGATGACGGTGAGAAGGTAGTCCTCCCCGAGGTCATGACGACCGATGCTGAGGCGGCCGGCGAGGAGTATCCCGGCGAAGCCCGCCGCCGTGGCGCTCACCACCAGAGCAGAGATCTTGACTCGGGCCGTGTTGATTCCCGCGGCGTTGGCGGCGTCGCGGTCGGCTCCGGTGGACAAGACATGTCGTCCCCAGCGCAAATGGTGCAGCGCAATGTGCCCGATTGTCCCGACAACGATGATCCAGATCAGCAGTGAGGAGACCGGGCCCAATCCGCCGGCGCCGAAAATGCCGCTGAACCGGTCGTTGCGGATGGGCAGCGACTGCAAGTCATTCCAATTGCGGGCGATTCCGCTGATGATGCCCAGCATTCCCAACGTCACCAGAAACGACGGAATCCGCACCTTCACGGTGATGAGCCCGTTCACGATTCCGACCAGCGCCGATGCACCTAAGGCCGCCAGTGCACCGGCCAGGAAGCCGTGGTTGCCCACGATTTCTGCGGCCACCAGCGACGAGAGCGCAACCACCGAACCGACCGATAGGTCGATTTCGCCTGCGGCCAGAGCGAAGGCCATCCCCACGGCCATGACTGCGATGGGCGCAGCCTGCCGGCCGATGTTGAGCAGGTTGGAGGAGCTGAGGAACCCGTCGTCGTGGAGGATGATGCTGAACGTGGCCAGGATCAGGGCGAATGCCAGGTAGACGACGTATTGGCGTAGCCCGCCGTTATGGCGATAGCGGTCGATCCAGGCCTCGACCGGGGAGGGGAGACCGGCCGAGGCCTGTTCGCTGATCGACTTCCTAGTCACCTGCGCAGATTATTTCTCCGACAGACCACTAGCCGCCGAGGGCGTCAAGCACCTCTTGCGGCGGGTCGGCGGCCAGCGACACCCGGTAGGCCTCGACGATGTTGTCGGCAGTCACCTCGATGGCAGGGACGACAACGAAGGGAGGCGCTTGCTTCCCGAGCAGGCCGTAGGCCCCCTCGGTAGCCATCGTCCGGCCGATCTCGTAGGCCTCGTCAGCGGCGATGCCCACGATGTTTCCGCCTTCCACAAGGTCGAGGGAGACGTTGGTGTCCAGGTCCATGGTCACCACCGCAACATCACTGGCCCCCGCGGCCCGCAGCGCAGCCAGCACGCCGTCGGCGGGGCCGGCCGACCACGGGGCGTAGATGCCGTCGAGGCCGGGATTGCGGGTGAGCATGGTGGAGG
>VYDF01000204.1 GCA_009843565.1 Acidimicrobiia bacterium
CCGACGGCGCCAGCGGCGTGGTGGCCGTGTTCAGCGTGATCCTGATCGTGGTCGGCGTGCTACTGCCCTTCCTCCCCATAATCGCGGCCATCGCCGCCCTCATCTGGTGGATCCGCCGCCGCAGGCAGAATGCGGCAAAGCAAACCCCGGCAGCTAGCTGAACACCATTCGGCCTGACATCAACTGCTCGTAGAGCTCCAACAAGTCGGGACTGATCAGATCGTCGGCTTCGGGCTGGTCGTTCTCACGCTTGAGCAGGCCCAGCAACTCGGACATGACTTGGCGCACCTCAGTGGGATTTTCCGCCGCAGCCATAAGCCGCCATCGGTAGCACTCCTCGCAAACCCCTACCAGCCGGAGACTCGTCATGACCGCTCGTCGTGCACCTTCGGGGTCGCGGGCCTCCATACACCTCTGGGCCAAATCGTGGGCCACGTTGTCCACCATGCAATCGATTTGGGTTCGCAATCCGAAGTCGGCCCATCGATACATGTCGCCGGCGCCGCCGGTGAATGGAGTGCCTCGCACCAACTCCAGGGCAGCTTGCAGTTGCTGGCGCCCCCTGTCGCTGGAGTCACTGCGAGTGGCTGAAACGAGTGCTTCGAAAAGGGCGACATCCGTTCCCACCTCCGGTCGCAGCCGGTAAATCCCCTTGGGGCTTACTCTGGGCAAGTAGGGCTTGCCGTTTTGGTCTGCTCCCAACGCCTTGCGAGCTCGGCTTACGGTGTTGGCGAAAGTCGACTCAGAAGGTGGGTCGTCCGGTGGCCAAAGATGGGTCCTCAGTTGGTCTCGGTCGGCCCCATCGGGGTGGAATGCCAGGTAGGTCACCAAGTCCAGCGCTCGCCGCGAGGTGAATGGCTGCGCTGCTCCCAAAACATCCACAGTGCCCATCACCCTGACCTCTATATCGATCGGAACCTGCTTGCCGACGGGAGTAGAGACTTCAAGACCCTCCGCATGTGACACCTGCGATACTTCCAATTCCACTCCACGAGGGTCTTTGGCAGTAGTAGCCAACTCGGCCACGGCCGCTACGACGGCACCAGATAGGCCGTGAGGCTCCAACTGAAGATTGATTGGCTCCACGAGCAGGCCGTTTTCGTCGAGACTGCCCGACCAATCGGCACCGCTCAGTCCGTGGGCCACGATGCAGACTGACGATCCGCACACCTCCAGAAGGTCTTGCGCTTCTTCTTCGGTCAGCTCTTCGGGAACCAGTGCTACGGCAGGATGCCAGTAGTCTCCGCTGTTTCCGATCCTGGTGTCGGCGGCAGGTGAGTGGCTGCCAAGCAAAGCTCGGTTCTGGCGATGTTGGTGAGCAATCCGTTCAATCGCAGAGGTCACATCAGGTACATACTCAACGCGCTCAAAGACCCTTAGATCTTGGCCAAATCCAACACACACCACGTTGAGGTCGTCAGCCAAATGGCTGCTAGCCAACTGGATGGCCATTGCTGCACACAAGCCTTCAATGGCCTTTGGATCACCTTGAAGGTTTAGAGCTGCCACGTGCTCTAGATTCAACAGAAATTCGCGACCAGATGTTGTTCCGATGGTGGCCAAAGTGGGTAGTGGGGCGGATACGCCTTCGGCTTCTATCAGAAGGTGCTCCAGTTCCTCCCGTCTCGAAAGTTCCCACACCTTGTTGTCTTCGCTGGCCATGAAGCCGTAGGGCGCTTCAGCAGGAGCATCTAGCAGAACCGACACGGTATTCGAATCCAAAATGGCTCCGATGATCTCGGGCGGATTGTGGCCAGCAAATCGAGAGGACATGACTCGAAGCGACGCATCAAGGAAAAGGGCAATGTCGGGGTCCGATGCGTCCTGCAACTGCTGCTCCAATTGAACGGCTTCTCTAGACGGCGCCGCGGGCATGCGTCCGCTTGGCAAACGGCGACGTTGAATTCGTCGAAGTCGGGCCAAAACCCAAGTAAGGCTGCTGGCGAACAGACCGAGACCGCCAATCGTGAAGATTGTTGGCGAGACGGAAGTGCTTCTTTCATCCTCACCGCTCGAATTGATACTAGCCACCACTGTCGATTTTGCTGTGGAGTAGGCCACGGCGGGGACGGATGGTTCTATTGACTCCACAAATGGTTCGGTGAGTGGTTCAATGAACAAAGGAATTTCGATTTGGGGTCCATCTACAGGTATTTCAAGTTCCCAACCAGGCAAAATTACGTTGGGGTTTTGAATAATGTCTTGGTTGACATTATAGATTTCTATCCATCTTTCTGGATCATCAAGATGGTGAGCCGCTAGTTTCCAAAGCGTGTCCCCGCTCTGCACCGTGATCTTGATGTAGTTGGGTTTGGCGGGTTGGAGACTTGTTAGATGGTTATCTAATGTGTTCTCGTCGCTATTCGGCCCAGCAGACACTGGAAGGTGTGCATCAACAGGCATGATGAGTTCCCATCCTGGTTGAAGTTGAGCTGGATCAGAGAGTGACCCTCCAACTGCCTGTGATTGTCCTTGATTGAGCACATACACTTCAGTCCATCTGTTTGGATCGCCCAAGTATCGCTCGGCTAAAGTACGCAAACTTTCACTTTGCTGCACTGTGTGAACAAGAGGTTGTTTCTCAGAGGATTTATGATCGATGTCCATCTCGATGGCAATTGGGTTTAGCAGATCTTGGTTGTCGGCCATCGAAATACCCGGATGTTGGATTAGAAATACAATTGTCAAAGCTGTGCCGATAATTCGAGCTGACAAGCTCTGTATAAATTTTGGAATGAATGCAACTTGGGGAGCGACTCGACCATGAAAGTGGGCCCATATTTCTAGTATTATTCCGGCCATCATCTGAAACCAGAGAATCCACAGAATGAGAGATATAGATTTCGAGATTAGAGATGGAGGAATCGCCCCAGTTCTTATAGCGCTCATTGCTCTTGAGCCCGAAGGAATCCCTTGGGGCAGAGGCCATCCCACGCCAAGGATAAGGAGAACCGGAACACCTATCAGCAAAACGGCTAGCAACGCGGCGGTAGTCAGGCCGCGGAGAAGTTTTGTCCGGTGCTCTTCGTTCATGTTCATAGGTCATTTCCTGTGCTGATGCCTCGTACCGCGCGTGCAGTGGCGGTGCCGGCCACCCGGCGTGAATCGATTCCAAGCAATGAGAGAATTTGAAGAGGCTGGGTCAGCCACACGGTTGCAGAGACCGTGTCGCCCTGCACCGAGATCGACCAGTCATCGTGCTGGCTGAGATATTCGGAGACCGCAATTTGAGCCGTTGAGGGGTCGACGAGCACGGTCATTGTCTTCTCGTACAGCAACTCCTCAGAGATCGCCTGGGCCCCAGCTCGGGCTGCTTCAAGGGCCATCGTGGAGGCTTCCCTCCTGGCATTCAAGATCTGGGCACCGTCGTATGCCAACCCTCCGAGCATGACGAGCGCCACAGACAGGGTGACAAACATCACTGTGATCTGTCCCCGATGAGGGTATTCCGATGCTTGTACCGGATCAGAGCACCTGCTTGGAATGCCCCGGTACACGGCTACTTGCTTTCGCTTCGGTGGCGGTCCACCACGGACTCAGAGTCCGCTGAGACTGTCCGGTTTCCAGGAACGCCGAACATGGTCATATCCGACAACCGCACCACGCAAGAAACTTGAATTTGTACTTTGCCTCCCGGCCGAAGATTCATCTCCAAGACACGAACCTGAGGTCCGCCTTGGCAGCTCTCCTCGAGCTGGCCCAACGAGGTTTCGGTGATCGTGATTGCCGCGGCGCGAGCGGCAGTCACCGACCGGTACTGGGCCGCGGCGCGGGCCGCACTACGGGCTGCAGTAGTCAATTTGCTCTCGATGACACCCACACGGCCGGCGGCCACGACAAAGAAGAGGAGTAGAACCACGACCGGAGTCAGGACTACCAGCCCGATCACGCTGCTCCCCCGCTCTGTCGCGCCATTGGTCGGCCGATGCCACCAAGTATCTCCCCTCATTGTTTGATCGCGGGGATGAAGGTCTCGCGAGGACCGGCCGCAGTTGATGAAATCATCGGGGCATATCCAGGCATCAGCGATTTCACGGTGGCCTGGACGGTCACCGAAATCCGCGATGGGTCCGTGTCAACAGAGACCCTTACGTCCTTCAACAAGTTCCCCGCGCCAGTACCGATCACGGATTGAGCCGCGGTTCGGGCCAATGCCTCCGTGCCTGCTTCGGCTTGACCAGCCTGGGCGCCGTCTTGGGCCGCAGCATCGACGATGGCCTGAGCGTGAAGAACCAGAGCAGCCTGGATGACGACAAGGATCAGGAACATGGCAATGGGTACGACCAGAACCGTGGTAGTGACTTCGCCGCGCTCGCATTCCATACCTGGGCTGGTCCCACCAAGATTGATCAACTGATCTTGCTGGTCTGTCCGGAAATGAAGGTTGTGATGACCACACCAGCGGCCACAGCAGCAGCAACGAGAACCGCGATGATGATCACCGTCGAAGTCACGTCGCCTCGCTCGCTTTGCCAGACCTTATGGGTTTGTTGCTCGAGGTTGGTCCGAGCCGCGGTAATGAAGAGATGGAATTTGGATCCCAATTTCACTTGTGTCTCCTGCGGGAGTTTGGTTGGGGCGCTATAAGACGCCGATAAATGGATGCCGCGGAACTGTGATTCCTTGGACACTCATGAGCCAACGATGGCGGCAAAAGCCGGATAGCCGATCAGTCCTAAAAACCCCGAGAACATGAGCACAACAGGTAGCGACATGCGCTCTGTAGACCGCTGGGCTTCTGCCTCCGCTTCGTTCAGAGCCCGCTCTCTCAAGCCCTGCGCCTTGGTGTGCAGAGAATATCTCACGGGAGAGCCGGAAGTGCTGGCCAGCAATAGCCAGGCGGCTAGCTCTTCGAGTTCGATTGAACCTAATTCCTGTCCCAATCCTTCCAGGGCAGTCCACGGTGGCTCGTTGGCCAATTGTGCTTGTCTCAGTGCCCGCTTGATTTCGACAAACCCCCAGGCAGTTCCCAGTGCCGCCGACTCGCTCAAGGCTCGCTCCATTCCGGCACCCCCAGACAAGTGAAGACCCACGAGATCCAGATACGCACTGATTTGGTGTCGCAGTTCGCGACGCCGGTTCCGAGCCTTTTCCCGCAGCGACAGATCGGGTACGAGGAAAAGCAGTCCTCCTCCCACGATCGATGCCGCAACCACCAGCACAGGAGAGACCCAAATTTGGGTGAACCAGGCGATGGTCCATGCCGCCACAGGCAGCCCTGCGCCGAGGAGCATCATTCCCAGTTTCGCTATGGCCAGTTCTTCGAGGCTTTGGTCGGCAACTCGCAGGTCGCGCACAATCCGACCTCCCCGCAGTCCCAAGGGACGGAACGATTGTGCCGCGGCGCGTCCGATCCTGTCGCGGCGCGTCCCTGCTCGGTGGCTGTGGTCCGTTGGCCGATGAAGCTCGCTCAGTCGGGCTTGCAACGGCTCGCGGGGAGGGAACAAACCCCAGAAAGTTAGGGCGAGCCCAATCCCGATCACGGTACCCAGAGCCAAGCCCACGGTCATCTATGGCCTCCTTCGACTGTGGCTGAGGTCACCGGGTTCTGAACCACGTCAAGGATTCGAGGCGGGCTGTTGAACTGGCTCATCTTCACAAGGGCGATAGCTGAACCGATGAACAGGCTGCCGATCACGGTAAGGGCGACCTGCCCCCATACTGTGTCGTAGGGCGCCAAGTACGATTTGCTGAAGCCCACCATGCCAATGGAGAACACGGCCACAACGCCGGCAATGAAACGGGCAGAAGTGAATTGCCGAGCCCGAGACGCCTCTATCCTCAATCGCATTGACACTTCGTGACGGGTGTTCTCAGCAAGTTCGGCCAGCGCCTCTTGCAATGATCCAGTCTGATTGGCAGCTGCCAGTCGAAGCGTGACCACAACTGTGTCAGCAACTCCATGGTCCACTTCGTCGGCGAATTTGGCCAATGCTTCGGGCAGTGGTTCCCGTTCCGCTCGGGCCGCCAGTTGCTGCACCGGGACGCGCACGGCCATTGGTGCGGTGACCGCGGTGGCTCTCAAAGTCTCGGTAAGACCTGATGCCGCGCTGATCGTGTCCCGCACCATCTCCACCCAGGTAGCCAGTGCGGTCATGCGTTCGACCTCGCGGTCTCGGGTCGATTTGGCGCCTACGACGGTCGGCGAACTGAAGCCAGCGATGCCCACGATGAGTCCGGCAATGAGCCATCCGGTCAGCACATAGGCTGCTACGAACCCTGTGCCTGCGATTGTCAGGCGGAGCGCCAGTGGAGAAAGTGGTCCTCGGAGCCTTGTCAGCAGCCTTGGACCATTCTTGTCCGGCCATGACTGGATACCCCGCCAGCCGACCAAGGCAGTGAAAACGCCGCTGCCGACGACAGCTCCAAGCAGGGCTCCAATCAGCGAGGTCAATTCTGGTCCTTGAACAGTTCGAAGCTCTTCACTTCGTCCATTGAGCAACCAGTGACCTCTCGTACCGAATCCACTCGACGATGCCCGTCGCGTTCTTTCCTCACATGGATCACGTAGTTGATGCTCTCCGCGATCATCCGGTTGGTGGCTTCTACTGGGATGCGCTCTGTGGACCGCAGTGCGTAGGTAGCGATCTTGCTGAATGCTGCTTGGGAGGAATTGGCGTGAATTGTGCACATTGAGCCGTCGTTTCCCGTGGAAAGCGCGGCCAGCATGTCCACCACCTCGGGACCTCGCACCTCGCCCACAATTAGACGGTCAGGCGACATGGCCAGGGCATTGCGCACCAGCTGTTGCATGGTGATTTCTCCTGAACCCTCGATATTGGCTGTCCGGGTTTCCATCTCGATTACATCGCGATGCCGATCGGGGTCGGCATTCAGGCCCAATTCCAATCGGTCCTCAATGGTGATCAGCCGCTCTTCGGGGTCACAGGCACTCAGAAGAGCTCGCAGGAGCGTTGTTTTTCCCGCGTTGGTTCCACCACAGATGATGATGCTCATTCGATCTCGCACCGCGGCGCTCAAGAACTCTCGAATCGTCTCGTCGAAGGTGCCTAGATCGCATAGGTCGTACAAGGTCACCCGTTCGTGGCGATGACGGCGAATTGATACCGCTGGTCGCTCGGACACCGCCATCACTGCGTTTAGACGGGATCCGTCGGGCAGCTGCAAATCAAGAAACGGATTAGCGAGGTCGAACCTCCTTTCGTTGCGACCTAGCCGGGAAGCCGCTTTGCGAATGAGGGCTACCAATTCATCGTCCGAACCGGCGACGGGTTCAGCCCGTCGCTTGATTCCGCCCGCGTGATGCACCCAGACCGTGTCACATCCGTTGATGCTCACGTTCTCCACGGAATCATCGGCCAACAACCGCTCTATGGATCCGAGTCCGAACAGAGTGGCCAGCACTTCGTCGGTTATGAAGGACTCCTCGGTGCTGCCAATGGGAGGCAGAAACGCCCGTGCTCGTTCGGCGGCGATGGTGTCGAGAGCCTCCATAATGAATTGTCCGGCCATGGCCTTTTGCTCGAGCCGATCGGCCAGCTGGCTCGTTGCGGTCTGTTCGAACTCGGATGTGACCATGGCCAGCACCCGGTCGGTGTAGGTGGAGGTAGTCATCGGCTATGGCTAGGCGGCCGCATGACCGGCTGTCGGGGTCTGCAGGCGGAAGTGGATCCGATGAACAAGTTCAGCCAGGGTTCGCCACAGCAGCAGCCGGCGGTGACGCCGGTTGGCGGGCAAGCCTCCCCTAAGTGCTTGGACCACCCTCGGCTCGTAAGCCATGATGCCCAATAGATCGAGTTGAGAGGCCTTGGCCATCTCTGTCGGCGGATATGGTCGGTCGCCTACGCAAACCAGAGCGGTTGGGATGTCATGGGCGATGATCCGTCGGGCTTGATGGACCAAGGGGACAAGGTGGTCAAACCGAGGTCGAGCGACGAGCACCAGAAGATCGCAGTGCTTGACCAGCTCATCAGCAGGGGAATGAGACCGCACTCGCCCGATGTCCACCACCGCTGCGATATCGTCGAGGCGGCCAAAGCCGTCTGCCAGCCTCTTGGCCATCGGGCCAAGCACCAGCGTGGTGGTTTCTCCGCAACCAGGAGCAACGAGGGCAGGTAGTTGACCGGCTAGCAGTTGGCTGCTGGCTTGCAGCCGGCCAATCGTCAGCTCATGTCGGGTTGTGCCAGAAAACTCCACTAGGGAGGGAATGAGGGCCAAGCCGAACCGCGCCGCCAAGACTCCGCCGTCGCCATCTGCCTCTACCAGGATTGCTCGTCGCCCAGTGGTCGCTTCCCAGGACAGTCCGAGTCCAACCGAAAGGCTGGTGACACCCGGACTGGCTTTGGCGCTGCCCACTGCGATGATGCTCATCGAACCCCTCCGGTCACCGGCGACTCGTGACTCAGTTGGCTGCTTGCTGGTCGGGATTCTTCGGGCAGAAGAATCAATCGCAGCTGGTTGGCGGCCGCGGCCTTGGTTATGGGCACAGCATCATCAGCGGAGGCCAACAGCGACACGAACAGTCTTTCTTGCCCTGTGTCCAGCACCTCGCTTACTTCGGCTACCTCGGCGCGAATGAAGGTGTCGGCCATGAAGGAGGGATCAGCCGGGTTTGCCCTGTCATTTCCCGCTGTAGTGCCGAATTCGCGATTCCCGCTGGTGAAAACCAATCCGACAACCTGGCCTGGGCTGAGGTGGGCAATGGGGTATTCGCCCGCCTGGAGCACAGCGCCGATAACAGCCGTTCCACGCTCGATAGGCGATCTGGACGATAGAAGGCTCGGGTGAAGAACCGCCCCTTCGGGAACGGAGGACCGAACGGTTCGGCCTACTACAGACTCCAATTCGGCCATCGGCACAAACCCTGCCCCCTGCCCGCCGCCCACTTCGACAGCTCGGAGGTCGTCGATCTCAACCGTAGAGCCGGTAGGAATGTCTCGGGCAGCCACCGCTACTGCGGTTCGGCTGCTGAGCGACGATGCCCAGAGGGCGAAGATGATTGCCGCGGTGAGGGTGACGGTCAGCCCAAGTGCCACCCATGGGAGCTGTCGTCGACGATCCTCGCTTGCCATCCGCATGGGTTGTGTCCGGAAGGTTGGGGAGGGAGCCGTCGAAGTGCTCCGATGGCTTCAATCTGCCACACCTCGTTCAGTAAAGCAAGATGTATTTCAAATATTTCTATGAATTGCTGTTGGGCTGGTATTGGCAGATGTGGGGGAGTTGGCGGTAGCGCTCGCCCACATCGAGGCCGTAGCCCACTACGAAGTCGGGTGGGATTTCGAAGCCCACGTAGCGCAGGTCGAGATCTTCGTACTGGCGGCCCTTGCGGACTAGCAGGGCGCACACTTCCAGGCTGGCCGGGTTGCGGGCGGCGAGGTTCTTGCGTAGGTAGTTGAGGGTCAGGCCGCTGTCGATGATGTCTTCCACCAGGATCACATCGCGTCCGGCCAAATCGAGATCGAGGTCCTTGACGATTCGCACCACGCCGCTGGTGCGGGTGGAGCTGCCGTAAGACGACACCGCCATGAAGTCGAACTCCACCGGCAGTTCGATGGCCCGGGCCAGGTCGGCCATGAACATGAATGCGCCCTTGAGCACGCCCACCAGCAGCGGGGCCCGGCCTTGGTAGTCGGCGGTGATGCGGGAGCCCAGGTCGGCGATGCAGGCGGTCAGCTCCTCGTTGGAGATGAGAATCGGACCGGGATCGCCGTTGCCGCTGTCTGCCGCGCTGGACACGGCGGCCAACCTAGTGGTGGTTATCTTTCGAGGCCGAGCCGTTGGGAAGATCGGGTGACCCGCCAGCCTCCGCCAACTTCGGTGGACCGGGCTTCGTTTTGGACGACGGCCATGACCCGCTCGATGGCGGCGGCATCGGGTGGGTGTTCGGCGCCGGTCTCGCGCTGAATCCAGCGCCGCAGCGCCATCTGGGCCAACGGCTCGGGAGCCTGTGCCACCGCTTTGGCGTCGGTGGGGTCGATGGCGGCGGCCAGTTCGTTGAGCAGGTCTCGGACGCCGCCCATGAGTCCGGCGCTGCGGGCGATGATCGGTACCACGTCGCGATCGGCGATGTCGCACAACAGCGGCAACAGCTCGTGGCGGACTCGGTTGCGGCGGTGGGCGGGATTGAGGTTGGACGGGTCTTGCACCGGCTCGAGGCCAAGGTGGTTGCACAGCTCCCGGGTCTCGTGGCGGCGCAGAGCCAGCAGGGGACGGCGGGCCGGGTCGATGCCGGCCAATCCGTCTGGTCCTGAGCCGCGGACGAAGTTCAACAACACCGTCTCGGCCTGGTCGTCGGCGGTGTGGCCAGTGAGAACACCTTCAGGCAGCACGGCGTAGCGGGCGGCTCGGGCCCGGGCCTCCAGATTGGGGCCGGGGTCGCACGGCGCCTTGCGGGCTTCGAAGTCGGCATTCCAGCGGGCTGCGGCCTCAGCCACCACGTCGGCTTCGGCCGCTGAGCCCTCCCGCAGCCCGTGGTCCACGTGCCATGCGGTCACCCGGCAGCCTGCTTCTGCGGCCAGCACCAAGAGCGCCAGCGAATCGGGCCCGCCCGAAACCGCACAGTCCACGGCGGTGCCGGCCGGGGGGATGGTGCAGCGCGCGAGCAGTTCGGGGATCATCGAACCGGCGCCGCCGGCGTCATGTCAGCCCTGCCCGTTAGAAGAAGATGGAGTGCCGTTGACCCGGTCGATCCAATGCTGGGGGTTGCGGATCTCGGTCATGGTGGGAAGGCGCTCGGCCGACTCCCACACCCGGTTGAGCAGTTCGGGGCCGCCGCGGGATTCGACCGTCTCGATGAACGCCTCCCCGGCGGCGTACTGGTTGAGCTTGGCCTCGATTCCGATGATGCGCTGGATCAGCTTGGACACTCCTTTGGCCGAGTTGCGGCGGTGGCGCAGCACCCGGGCAAACCGGCTGGCGTCGGGGATGTGGCTGGCTCCGGCTCGGTCCATGGTGATGTCGCCATGGCCCTCCAGCAGGCTCATCATGCCGCCGATGCGATCCAGCACCACCTTTTGCTCGGGGGTGGCCAGAAGGGCGGGCAGGCCTCCGTCGGCCAGCAGGTCTTCGCCCCGGCGACGGGCCTCGAGCACCTGCTTGGCCACGGCCTTGAAGTGCTCCAAATCGGGCTCGGCGGCATCGAGGGCCTCTTGCACCAGGCTTAGGAAGTGGGGGCGCAGCCACTCAATGCCGGTGAACTGGGCCCGGTGGGTGGTTTCGTGCAGGGCCAGCCACAGCCGGAACTGGTGGGTGTCGAAGCCGTGCTTGTGCTCGATTGCCATCACGTTGGGGCCCACGTAGTAGACCATGTCCTGGTCTTCGGGGCGGTCGTCTTCGATGATGAGCAGGTCGTATTGGCCCAGCACTCGGGTGGACATCCAGCCCAGCACCGCCCCCATTTCGGTGCCGCTCACCCGCTGGGTCACCGGGGCCAACCATGAGTGCGAAACCCGCTCGGCCATCTTGGCCGTCACCGGGCGCAGCAGCCGCTGGAAGGAAGCCACGTTGGCATCCACCCACTGGGCTCGGGTGGCAACTTGGGCTCGGGCCGCTCCCGATGCCGACTTCAGTCCGGTTTCGGCCGCCACCAACTCCTCGGCCTGGGCGGTCAGCTCGGTCAGCTCAGGGGCGAGGTTGCGGTAGTGGTACGAGTCGAGGAAAGGCTCGTGGCCCCCGACTTTCTTGGCTACTCGCTCCGCCAGCCTCCAGTCGACAGGCTCAGCCGCCGCAACCACCGGGGATTCCCGCCGCTTCTAGTCGGATTCGGCGGCACTCTGAGATCTGGTTTCCCGCTGGTGCCGACTGTTGTAGCGGGGCGCGACCACCTTGGTGAAGTAGCCGACAATGGTGGCGATGACCAGTGGAACCGTGCCGATAACCAACAGCAGGGCGATCCACCAGTGCCAAACCACCGCAGCGATCAAATCCATACGCTCACCTTACGCGACTTCTTGTTGGTGACTCCACGCCGGGCCGCGGGCTGGGACACGCTCAGAAATCCTGAATGTCCAGATCGTCGAGCACGACGCGCTGGAGGGTCTCGGTGATGCGGATTTGCAGGGCGGCTGGGGCTGATTCCCGGCACGCCTGGCTCATGGCCACCTTAAATCGCACCTCGACATCCAGTATCTGTACGCAAGGCAGGCAGTCGGCCAACTCCGCCTGCACTCGATTGATGCTCTCCAGAGTGGGCTGGCCGTCGAGAGCCCGAGCGATGAGGTCGCGCGAGTAATCGCACTGGTTGGGAACCCCCAAGCAATGCCGATCGCTGCTCATCGCCGTGCCTCCGAAAATCAGATGCCAGCCGAAGCCGGCGCTCGGTCGGGGTCGGGTGGGTCCACCCAGCCCCGCGCTGTTCCGAACTCTAACAACCGCTTTTGCAGCGTTTTTCTTCCCCGATGCAGCCGGCTCATGACCGTTCCTATGGGAACGTCGAGAATCTCGGCGATTTCCTTGTACGCGAATCCCTCCACATCGGCCAGCAGCACGGTGATCCGGTACTCCTCGGGAAGCGACTCCAGGGCTTCAATGATCTCCGACTCGGTGATCGTCTCCATCAGCACGTCTTCGGCGCTGGCCCCCAGGGCCGCCCGGACATCGCCTCCCAACCTCTGGTGCAGGTAGAGGTCTTCGACCCCGGCCAGATCCACCGACTGCGGCTTGCGCTGCTTGCTCCGGTACGAGTTGATGAACGCATTGGTGAGAATGCGGAACAGCCAAGCCCGCAGGTTGGTGCCCTGCTGGAAGTTGCCGAAGCCGCGGTAGGCCCGCAAGTAGGTCTCTTGAACCAAATCTTCGGCGTCGGCTGTATTGCGAGTCATCCGCCGGGCCGCCGAGTAGAGCTGGTCCATGTAGACCATGGCCTGGTCGGCGAAAGTGGCTTGGTCAGCCATGTTGGGGCCAGCTTACTTCCGCAATCGGCCAGTGTGACCGCGACCGAGATGAACGAGAGATGAATTCAGAAAGTCATCCCAAGCCGGCGCCGCCCACCTGTTCCCGCCACGGAACGTGTTTGTCCACCCGGGGCTCAGGGGGCAAACCCAGCACCCGCTCGGCCATGTTGTTGCGGTGCACCTCGTCGGTTCCTCCGCCGATGGATCCCCAGAACCGGTTCAGCGCCTCGTTGGCCCATACTCCGGTGTCGGCGTGGTCGCCGGCCACTCCGTATCCGCCCAGCATCCCAACACCGAGGTTGCCCCGGTCGCGCCGGCTCTCCGACCAGTACACCTTCAGCACCGACCCGTCGAAGGTGGGCTGACGTCCCTGGCGGACATCCTCTTGCAGCCGGCGGCCCATCCAATCCAGCAGCTTCTCCCGGGTGTAGGCCGAAGCCAGCGCTTGGCGAACCATCGGGTCTTGAGATGTGCCCCACCGCCGGGCCAGCGCGATCAAGTTGGCCGTGCTGTCGGCCCGGTCCATGCCACCGCCAATCATGGTGGACTCGTTGGCCAGCACCAACCGGGCCACCGCCCAACCGCTGTTCACGTCGCCGACCACGTTCTCGGCCGGTATCCGCACGTCGCTCAAGAACACCTCGTTGAAGTGGGCCGAGCCGTTGATGGTGCGAATCGGGCGGGGCTCCACGCCGGGGGTGGCCATGTCTACCAAGAAGAAGGTGATCCCCTTGTGCTTGGGGGCATCGGGGTCGGTGCGGGCCAGCAGGATTCCCCAGTCCGACAGATGGGCCGACGAGTTCCACACCTTCTGGCCGTTCACAACGAACTCGTCGCCGTCCCGCTCGGCTCTGGTGGCCAGGTTGGCCAGATCCGACCCGGCACCGGGCTCGCTGAACAATTGACACCACACCACATCGCCCCGCAACATCGGCTTGAGATGACGGTCCTTTTGCTCGTCGGTGCCGAAGTGGCCGATGGCTGGGCCGGCCAAAGCAATCCCGGCGGCGAGAAATCCGCTGGTCACATCGAATTGAGCGGCTTCCTGCTGGAATATCTGGCGTTGCCAGCGCTCGCCGCCTCGACCGCCGTGGTCGACGGGCCAGTCGATGGCCGCCCACCCGCTGTCGTACAGCTCCCGCTGCCACACCCGACACCGGTCCATGTGGGCCTTCTCGGCCGCGGCATCGGGGTGGGTGGTGCGGGTGGACCATCCGTCGCCGTCTTCCCGAAGGGGGGCTCGGGCCTCCAGCCAAGCCCGCACCTCCGCCCTGAATACTGCTTGCTTTGGGGAGTCCTGCGAGTGCTCGACCACAATGCGACGATACGGTATTGCGCCACCGGACATAGAGGGGAAGCGCCAATGGCCGATGATCGCTACGGGGTTCGCGACGAAGAGGTGGAGATCGAGCGGAACCGCCTCGAGATGCTGTCTGAAGCCCGCGACCCCCGCACTCGGCGAATCTTGGACAGCACAGGGCTGAGTCCCGGGTGGCGGTGCTGGGAGGTGGGCGCCGGCGCCGGCTCGGTATCGGCCTGGCTGGGCAAGCGAGTGGGGCCCGACGGAACGGTGTGGTCCACCGATGTCGACCTCCAATTCCACCGCCCAGTGCTGCCCAACGTGGTGGTGGAACAGCACGACGTGACCACCGACCCCGTGCCCGAATCCGCCTTCGACCTCGTGCACGCCCGGGCCGTTCTCCAGCACCTGCCCGAGCGCGACCAGGTGATCGAGAAACTCTGGGGCGCCCTTGTTCCCGGCGGTTGGCTGATGGCAGAGGACGGCGCTTTCGCCTCCTTTGCCGAACAGACGCTGCCCGAGCCCTACGCAACCGTCCACCGCTATGTGTCGATGGGGACAACGACCGACTGGCGCGACCCCGACTACGGGGTGCGACTGGTCGGCCGCTTCCGGGACATGGGAGCAGCAGACATCAACATCGTCGGCGATGTCTGGGCCATGCGCCCCGGCGAGCCGGGAGGGGAATGGTGGTTCATGGCTTTAGAGCGGGCCATCCCCCGGCTGGTGGACGCCGGTCTGGTGAGCGCCGAAGACGGCGAAACGGCCTTGGCTCAGGTTCGAGCGCCGGGATTTGTCATGATGAGCACTGTCTCAATCGCAGTAGTCGGGCGAAAGCCCTCGGCTTAGACACCACAGGAGGCAGAGATGGAACCACTGGAACTCTGGAACCCAGCCACCTTCGAGAACGGATTTCCCTACGACTATTTCCGCCACAAGCGCGACAACGATCCGGTGTTCTGGTGCGAGCACCCACGCTGGCAAGGGTTCTGGAACGTCACTCGCCACGCCGACGTGCAGCGGGTATCCCGCGACTCGGAATGCTTCAGCAACCAGCCCAATCCCTTCTTGCCCGGTGACCGGGGGCCCGCGGTTGACGACGGGTCCAACCAGGAGATGCTCATCAGCCTCGACCCACCCGATCACACCAAGATGCGCAAGCTGGTCAACCGGGGGTTCACGCCTCGCCGGGTGCGCGACTTGGAGGAAAATATCCAGGCCCAAGTCGACCGGCTGATCGATCAGGTATCAGACAAGACCAGCTGTGAGATGGTGAACGAGATCGCAGTGGAGCTGCCTTTGCAGGTGATCGCCGACTTGGTAGGCGTACCCGAAGAAGACCGCCACCAGATCTTCCACTGGACCGAGATCACCTTCGGGTTTGACGAGAAATACAGCATGGAAGAGCAGATAGAGGCTGGAGTGCAGATGTTCGCTTATGCCGATCAGATGTGCGAGATCCGCAAGAAAGTGCCCCATGACGACCTCATCGGCGTGCTCTTGGAGGCCGACATCGAAGGGGAGTCGCTTACCCAGCTACAGATCGACGTGTTCTTCATGCTCCTCCAGAACGCGGGCTCCGAGACCACCCGCAATCTCATCACCACCGGCACCTTGGAGCTGCTCCGCCATCCCGATCAGCTCCAGATGCTCCGCGACGACCCGTCGCTCATCCCCAACGCCGTGGAGGAGCTGTTGCGCTACACCACCCCGGTGATGCAGTTCGTGCGCCGGCCTCGCTACGACACCATGGTGGGGGAGCAGGAGATCAAGGCCGGAGAGCCGGTTGTGATCTGGTATCCCTCGGCCAATCGGGACGAGCGGGCTTTTGACAGCCCCGACACCTTGGATGTCGCTCGCGACGCCAGCCAGCACGTGGCCTTCGGCGCCGGCGGACCCCATTTCTGCCTGGGGGCGTCGCTGGCCCGACTGGAGGCCAAGATGATGTTTGAGTCCATCATCGGCCGCTTTGAGGGATTGGAGCTGGGGGTGGACGATGCCCTCACCCTGCCTCGCCTGCACTCCAGCCTTATCGACGGCTACGTCGAGATGCCGCTTCGTTGGAAGGCTGTCAAACCCGCTGCCTAAGTTCTGTCTCGCAGTCTGAATGTCATTTGTTAGGCTAACTTGACAAATGGCGGTCGCCTCTTTAGGGTTGCCCGCCCATGAACAAGATTTCCAGTACTGGGCTGGCTGGCGCGCTGCTCGCAGTGGCCCTCTTGGCTGCGGCCTGCGGTGGCGGTGGCGGCACGAAACTCGAAGGGGTTGCCGCCACCGTCTACGACGGCAAGTGTGCCGACGACAACGGATCTTCGGTCACCGTCTACTCGGGCCGGAGCGAGAACCTGATGAAGCCCGTCTTCGACGCGTTCGCCTGCCAGAGCGGCACATCAGTGCGGGTTCGCTGGGGCTCGTCCACCGATTTGGCCCTGTTGATCGACACCGAAGGCGACCGCACCGAAGCCGACGTCTTCATTTCCCGCTCTCCAGGGCCGGTGGGCTTCCTGGAAGCGAATGGCCATCTCACCTCCATGGACAGCAGCGTGCTCGACCTGGTCCACGGTGACCATCGGGGAGACAACGGCACCTGGATCGGCTTCTCCGGACGCAAGCGGGTGCTGGTCCACAATCTCGACAGTGTGC
>VYDF01000214.1 GCA_009843565.1 Acidimicrobiia bacterium
TCCGGGACCACAACCCGGCGCTCTAACCTGACTGAGCTACGGCCCGCACGGCCCGGTCAGTCTACGGGGAGTTTCGGGATACGGGGAAACCGTTTGGCGACGGTGCCGAATTCCGCTCAGCTGAGCCAGGCGATGATGGCCCCAGCCAACGCGGTGCCCTGGTCTTCTTGGATGAAGTGGCTGGCCGGTCGGAACTGGGCGTGGGGCTGGCCGGCCGCACCGGGGATCCGCTCGCTGATGGCGGCCTGCCCCCTGCCAAGCACGGGATCGTCAGGGGCCCACAGGGTGAGCACCGGCTTGGTCCACTGCTCCAGCACCTTCCATGCCGCCCGGTTGGCGGGAACGGCGGGATCGTCGGGGGAGATCGGCACCAGCATGGGGAAGTGGCGGGCCCCGGCCATGAACTGCTCACTGGGGAAAGGCGCCCGATAGGCCTCCTGGGCGGTTTCGCTGAGCTCGGTGGCGGTGGCGTTGTCCACCAGCCTGCCGCAGTCGAGGTACTCCACTTCTTGGCTGAACTGGAGCCAGAACTCGAATCCCGCTCCTGGCGACTGCCCTTCGGGCAGCCCGGTGTTGGCCAGGATCAGCCGATCGACCAGATCGGGGTTCTCGGCGGCCACCCGCAGCCCGATAAGCCCGCCCCAGTCCTGGCCGAACAGGTGTAGCGGCCCGCCGCCCCGCTCCGCAGCGGTGGCGGCCAGAAACTGCCGCATCCACTCCACGTGGCCCTCATAGGTGTAGGCCGAACGCTCGACGGGCTTGTCCGAGCGACCGAACCCGACCAGGTCGGGAACCAGCACGCGGCAACCACCCTCCACCAACGGCGGAATCATCTTACGGTACAGGTACCCCCAGGTCGGCTCCCCATGCAGCAGCAAGACGGTGGTCGTTTCCTCGTCCGATTCGTCGGGCTCCACCACCACATAAGCCATCCGCAGCCCGTCAATATCGGCATAGCGCGGCTCATACGGATAGTCGTCGAGTCCTGCGAATCGCTCCTCGGGAGTGCGCACAAACGCCACTCCGCCAGCAGTGGTTAGAACCTCAGCATCAGCCATCTCCCGACGCTACCCCCGATGGCCTGCCCATCCGCTGTTGTCATTGCTCACCGCTCCAAACCCGGCGCGGCATGTACTTGATGGCGCAATACACTCAGAATGACTGGCGAGCGCGCCAGCACGCCCCTGTAGCTCAGCCCGGACAGAGCAGTTGACTTCTAATCATCAGGCCGCAGGTTCGAATCCTGCCAGGGGCGCGGTGTGACGCGGCTTCTGCATAGCGGCAGATAGGGTCGGCGTCGGTGCTGTTTCCCACGTTCACGTTTGCCGTGTTCTTCGCGGTGGTGCTTCCGGTGGCGTGGGCGCTGCGGCGGTGGCCGGTGCCGTGGAAGCTGTTCTTGCTGGGGGCGTCCTACTGGTTCTACGCCGCCTGGGATGCCCGCTTTGTGCTGCTGCTGGTGGGCATGACCTTGGGAAATGCGATTGCCGCTGCGATCAACGTGCGTGCGGGCCGCGAGTGGATTCGCAAGGCGGCAGTGGCCGGCGGGGTGACGCTGTCGCTGGGGGTTCTGGCCTTCTTCAAGTACTACGACTTCTTCACCGACAGCCTCGACCGCAACCTGGGAATCTCCAGTCCCGCCCTCGACATTGTGCTGCCGGTGGGGGTGTCGTTCTTCACGTTCCAGGCCATCAGCTACATCGTGGATCTGCACCGGGGTCGCACCAAGGAGGCAACGCTGCTCGACTTCGCGGTGTACCTGTCGTTCTTCCCCCAACTGGTGGCCGGGCCCATCGTGCGGGCCACCGAGTTCTTGCCTCAGTTGCGGTCCCACACCCGCCCCGACCGGGCGGAGGTGGCCCATGCCGTCAAGCTCATCGGCCGGGGCATGTTCAAGAAGGTTGTGATCGCCGATTTTTTGGCTCGAGCGGTGGTGAACGATGCCTTCGATGCCCCCGGCGAGCACGGCGCGCTGGACATTCTCACCGGGATCTACGGCTACGCGGTGCAGATCTACGCCGATTTCTCCGGCTATACCGACATGGCCATCGGCGTGGCCCTGTTGATGGGGTTCCGCTTCCCCCAGAACTTCAACTTGCCCTATTCGGCCGATTCCATCCAGGACTTCTGGCGGCGGTGGCACATGACGCTGTCCCGCTGGCTTCGGGACTACCTCTACATCCCCTTGGGCGGCAACCGAAAGGGACGTCTGGCCACCTACCGGAACCTGCTCCTCACCATGGCCCTTGGGGGGCTGTGGCACGGCGCGGCCGGTGCATTCGTTCTCTGGGGCATCTACCACGGCGTCGGTTTGGCGGTGGAGCGTTGGCGGGGAGAAGCCGGCCAAACCCGGCAACCACGGCAACTCGCTTTCTTGGGCCGGCGCTGGATTCCCTCCGACACCGTCCGGCTATGGATGCGGCGGTTCTGGGTCTTCCATTTCGTGTGTCTGGGCTGGGTGCTGTTCAACAGCGAGACCCTCGACCGCACCGGAGATGTGCTAGCTCGTCTGTTCACCGGTTGGGATACCGGTCCTGAGCTGTTGAACCCGCTGGTGGCCCTGGCCATCGTGGCCGCCCTTGTTGCTCAGTTCTTCCCTCGATCCTGGGCCGAGAAGGGCTCGGAGGCATTGGCCAAGGCTCCGATGGGCTTGACCGCGGTGGGTTTCTCGGTGTGGATCATGGTTGTAGTGGCCCTCGGCCCCGAAGGGGTCGCCGACTACATCTATTTCCAGTTCTGACGCCGCCAAACAGTGCGAGCTCGAAGAGAGCGGGTGACGAGAATCGAACTCGCGTCATCAGCTTGGAAGGCTGGGGTTCTACCACTGAACTACACCCGCGGGGCTGGGCGTTCATGATATCCAGTGGTCGCGGCCACCGGCTACGACACGAGGATTCAGGGGGTCGTCGGTAAAATGCGGACCCTGTGAGGAGCACCGTCGAGGCACTGGAAGGCAACCGGGTCAAGGTGTCGGTGGACATCGAGGCCGATGAATTCGAGGAGAAGCTCGACGAGGCCTTCCGCAAGCTCGCCCGCCAGGTGCGCCTTCCCGGATTCCGCCCTGGCAAGGCCCCTCGGCGAGTGCTGGAGGCCCGGCTGGGTCCTCAGGCCGCTCGGGGGGAGGCCCTCAGCGATGCGGTGCCCGAGTACTACGCCCAGGCCGTGGTCGACCACGACGTCGACGTCATCGCCCCCCCAGAGATAGACATCACCAGCGGGGCCGAGGACGGTCCGGTCAGCTTCGACGCCGTGGTGGAAGTGCGCCCTCTCATCACCATTACCGGCTACGACCAGCTCAAAGCCGAGGTGCCCAGCCCCGATCCCACCGATGAGGAGATCAGCGAGCAGATCGACCAGCTCCGCAAGCAATTCGGCGACCTGGCTCCCGCGGCGCGGCCCGCGATCGACGGCGACAACGTGACCATGGACATCTACGGCTCGTACAACGGTGAGGAGGTTGAGGGCCTCACCGTGGACGATTACGCCTACGAGGTGGGTCAGGGAGCCGTGGTGCCCGAGATCGACGAGGAGCTTCGGGGCGCCAAGGCCGGCGACATCTTGGAGTTCAACGCCAAGCACCCCGACCCCGACGAGGACGGGCTTTTGCGGTTCCGCATCCTGGTCAAAGAAGTGCAGGAGACGATCTTGCCCGACTTCGACGACGAGTTCGCCCAAGAGGCCTCCGAGTTCGACACCGCCGAAGAGCTGCGGGCCGACGTCACTGAGAACATCGCCTACCACAAGCGGGTCAACGCCTTGAACTCGCTGGGCCGCCAGGTGGGAGAACAGCTCGCCGAATTGGTGACCGACGACATTCCCGACGCCCTGGTGGACGCCGAGGTGGCACACCGCATCCGCACCCTCGAAATGCGCCTGGGCAGCCAGGGAATCGAGATAGAGGGTTATCTGGAGGCTATAGGCCAGACCGCCGAGGAGCTGGCAGAGGGCCTGCGGGAACCGGCCCTGCAAGAGGCGAAAACCGACCTGGCCTTGCGGGCAGTGGCCGCGGCGGAATCCATCGAAGCCGCTGATGAGGACGTGGATTTCGAGTTGGCCGCCCTCGCCGCTCAGGTGGGCCAGACGGTCGACGAGCTCAAGTCTTCGTTATTCGCTGACGATGAAAGCCGTCTCAAGGGGGTACGATTAGACGCGCAGATGCGCAAAACCCGGGAATGGGTGTTGGAGCAGGTCGAGATAACCGATCTCGACGGAAACACCGTCGAACGCTCTAGCCTGAACCCGGACGACGAGTCTGACCTTCCCCCCAACACCATCGAGAGCCAAACCACATGAACCCTCAGAACTACATGGTGCCCGTTGTGGTCGAGCAGACCAACCGGGGTGAGCGCTCGTTCGACCTCTATTCCCGGCTGCTCAAGGAGAACATCATCTTCTTGGGCACTCCCATCGACGACACGGTGGCCAACCTGATCTGTGCGCAACTGCTGCACTTGGAGTCGGAGAACCCCGACAAGGACATCAACCTCTACATCAATAGCCCGGGCGGCGACATCAACGCCATGTTCGCCATCTACGACACCATGCAGTACTTGAAGCCCGACATCACCACCATCTGCTTCGGACAGGCTGCCTCGGCCGCCGCGGTGCTGCTGGCGGCGGGGGCGCCCGGGAAGCGCCTGGCGCTGCCCCACTCCCGCATGCTGATCCACCAGCCCTATGCGGGGGCGTCCGGGCAGGTTTCCGACATTGAGATCGCCTCCCGAGAGATCCAGCGGCTCAAAGACCAGCTGGAACTGCTTCTGGCCCGCCATACCGGCCAAGATCTGGAGAAGGTCAAGCAGGACACCGATCGCGACTATGTGATGACCGCCGAGGACGCCAAGGAATACGGGCTCATTGACGACGTCATCTCGTCGCGTGACGCCGTGGAATCCGCCGGCCCGATCACGGCCATCCGATAGGGGGGAGCAAAGACCGTGGCGAAGTTCGGAGAAGGGGGGGAACTTCTCAAGTGCAGCTTCTGCGGTAAAACCCAGAAGCAGGTCAAGAAGATGATCGCCGGGCCCGGTGTCTACATCTGCGATGAGTGCATCGACCTCTGCAACGAGATCATCGAGGAAGAGCTGGCTGAGGGCACCGACGTCGGCTTCAAGGAGCTACCCAAGCCCCAGGAGATCTACTCCTTTTTGAACGACTACATCATCGGCCAGGAGCACGCCAAGCGGATCCTGTCGGTGGCGGTGTACAACCACTACAAACGGGTGCAGATGGGCTCGTCTGACCCCGAGGTGGAGCTGTCCAAGTCGAACATCCTGCTACTCGGCCCCACCGGGTGCGGCAAGACGCTGATGGCCCAGACCCTGGCCCGGATGCTCAACGTGCCCTTCGCCATCGCCGACGCCACCGCGCTGACCGAGGCCGGGTACGTGGGCGAGGACGTGGAGAACATCCTCCTCAAGCTCATCCAGGCCGCCGACTACGACGTCAAAAAGGCGGAGACCGGCATCATCTACATCGACGAGATCGACAAGATCTCCCGCAAGAGCGAAAACCCGTCGATCACCCGGGACGTGTCCGGCGAGGGTGTGCAGCAGGCATTGCTGAAGATCTTGGAGGGCACCACTGCTTCGGTGCCGCCCCAGGGCGGGCGCAAGCACCCCCATCAGGAGTTCATACAGATCGACACCACCAACGTGCTGTTCATCGTGGGGGGCGCCTTCGCCGGGTTGGAGCAGATCATCGAGAACCGGGTGGGCAACGTCGGGGTCGGGTTCGGTGCCGACATCCGCTCTGAGGCGGAGCGGGATCACGGTGAGATGTTCACCCAAGTCCAGCCCGAGGATCTGATCAAGTTCGGCCTCATTCCCGAGTTCATCGGCCGCCTGCCGGTGGTCGGCGTGGTTTCCCACCTCGAGCCCGACATGCTGGTGCGGATCCTGGTCGAGCCCAAGAACGCATTGGTGAAGCAGTACTGCAAGTTCTTCGAGTTCGAGAATGTGGAACTGGTCATCAGCGAAGAGGCCCTGTCGGAGGTGGCCGAGCTGGCCCTCAGCCGCAATACCGGCGCTCGGGGACTGCGGGCCATCTTGGAGGAGGTCCTGCTCGACGTCATGTACGAGCTGCCCAGCCGCGACGACGTGGTCCAGTGCGTGGTGGGCGCCGATACCGTCCGCGGCGAGGAATCACCCCAACTGCTCAACGCGGCCAAGGTCCGATCTGCCGACCGGTCCCGGCGCCAGGCCAGCTGACCGCTTGGCCCCTACCCACGGCCGGCTGAGCGTCGGGATGGACAATCAGGCGTTCTTCCCCTCCCTGGCCGAGGCCCAGGCGTGGCTGGACGGCCATGTCAATCTGGAGGCGACGGCAGGCGACACCGACGGCCTGTCGCTAGCCCCCATGCGTAGGCTGCTGGCCGCACTGGGAGATCCCCAAGCCGACTACCCGGCCATACACATCTCCGGCACCAACGGCAAGGGCTCAGTGGCCGCGCTGACAGCCGCGCTGGCCCACGGGTGGGGGATGACGGTCGGGGTCTACACCAGCCCTCACGTCGAGCACATCAACGAGCGCATGTCTGTGGGCGGCGACCCTGTCAGCGATGCAGACCTGGCCGAGCTGTTGGGCCATCTTCGGCTGGTGGAGGGTCATCTGGCCGCCAGCCACGCCGGCAACCTGCCCTCGTGGTTCGAGCTGGTGACCGCAGCCGCCCTGCGATGGTTCGCCGACGTTGCCGTGGACTTGGCTGTGGTGGAGGTGGGCAAGCTGGGCCGCTACGACGCCACCAACGTGGTGAACAGCCGGGTGGGTGTCATAACCAACATCGGCCGCGACCACACCGATGGCCGCCTGGGCTGGGAGGCCGCGGTGATGGGGGAGAAGGCGGGCATCCTCCATTCCGGTGCCACCGCCGTATTGGGGCCGATGGACTCCGAGCTGGTGGCAATTGCTGCTGAGGAGTCACCCGGGGAGTTGCTGGTCGCGGGCCAGCATTTCGAACTGGTGGAGAACCGTCCCGCGATGGGCGGGCGGCAGATCACGGTTCGCACTTCCCGAGGCTGCTACGACGACGTCTACGTCAGCCTTTTCGGCGCCCACCAGGGGCACAATGCCGCACTGGCCATCGCCGCTTTCGAGGCCCTGGTGGGACAGAGGCTGGATGAGCAGGTCCTGGACGCTTTGGGCGATGTGGCGGTCCCGGCTCGATTCGAGGTGGTAGCCCGACAGCCTCTGGTGGTGATCGACGGGGCCCACAACCCTGACGGGGTGGCCGCGGCAGCGGCCACCCTGGTCGACCAGTTCACCGTTTTGGGCACGGTCACCTGGGTAGTCGGCATGATGCGCGACAAGGATCCCGAGGCCATGCTGGCCGCCATCGAAGCCTCCGGCGCCCGCTGCGACCTGGTGGTGTGCTGCGCTCCCGACTGGCCGCGGGCGCTACCGGCCGCCGAATTGGCGGATGCGGTCCGGCACCGGGGGATAGACGCCGAAGTGGCCGACGATGTGGCCGAGGCGGTGGATCGGGCTCTGGTGCTGTCCGCCGAAGAGGACGCGGTGGTGGTCACCGGCTCCTTGTACGCCGCCGGCGCGGCCCGCCTTCACTTGACCTCGCGCGATCAGTAGGGTGCAGCCGGTGATTGAAATCGCGGCACACTCGAAGAGGCTCCACTGGTGAATCAGACACTTGTCTTGTGCAAGCCCGATGCGGTGGAGAGGGGCCTGGTGGGAACCATCCTGTCCCGCTTCGAGGCCCGGGGTTTGCGCATCGCGGCCATGCGCATGCTGACCATTGATGCCGAATTGGCCGCGCGCCATTACGCCGAGCACGTAGACCGCCCGTTCTACCCCGATTTGGTGGCGTTCATCGGCCGCTCTCCATCGGTGGCGGTGGTGATCGAGGGGCCCGAAGACGTCTATGCCGTGGTCCGCTCCATGATGGGGGCCACCAACCCCCTGGAATCCCCTCTGGGGACGATCCGGGGCGACTTCGGACTCGAGGTCACCGAGAACCTCGTCCACGGCTCCGACAGCAACGCCTCCGCAGAGCGCGAGATCGCCATCTTCTTTCCTGATCTATAACGCACGGCCTTTTGGCCGGTGTGCGGATTCGGGTCGGCTGCTCTAACCTTGCCCCATGGTGAAGCGGCGGTTCTCTTCCAGCAGCGGTTTGGTGGGCCGCGATGTCGCGATCGACCTGGGCACCGCCAACACGCTGGTATATGTCCGCGGCGAGGGCATCCTCATCAACGAACCCTCCGTGGTGGCGGTAACCAGCAATGGCATACCCGTAGCCGTGGGTACCGAGGCCAAGCGGATGCTGGGCCGCACACCGGCCCACATCCAGGCGATCCGTCCGCTCAAAGACGGGGTGATCGCCAACTTCGACATCTGCGAGAAGATGCTGCGGTACTTCATCCAGCGAGTGTCTCCGGGACGATTGACGCGGCCCCGCATGGTGATCTGCGTTCCCTCCGGCATAACCCCGGTGGAGCAACGAGCCGTGCAGGAGGCAGCGGTCTCCGCCGGGGCCAAGAAGCCGGTCTACATCATCGAAGAGCCCATGGCTGCGGCCATCGGCGCCGGTCTTCGGGTACAAGAGGCCTCGGGCAACATGATCGTGGACATCGGCGGCGGCACAACCGAGGTAGCCATGATCTCGCTGGGCGGGGTGGTCACCGGCCAGTCGATCCGGATGGGCGGCGATCGGATGGACGAGGACATCATTGCCTTCTTGAAGAAGGAGCACAGTCTCACCATCGGCAACCGCACGGCCGAAGAGGTCAAGATGGTGCTGGGGTCGGCGTGGGCGGGCAGCGAGGAACGCTATGCCGAGGTCCGGGGCCAAGACATGGTCACCGGCCTGCCCAAGACTGTGGTCACCTCCACCTCCGAGATCCGCGAGGCTGTTTCTGAGGTGGTTCGGTCGATTGTGGACGCGGTCAAGGTGACGCTCGACGAGACTCCCCCTGAGCTGGCTGCTGACATCATGGAGGCAGGCATCGTGCTGGCTGGCGGCGGAGCCCTATTGAACGGCCTCGCCCCTCGCATCGAGGAAGAGACGGGGATGCCGATCCGCTTGGCGCCCAATCCCCTCCACGCCGTGGCCATTGGCTCGGGCCAGTCGTTGGAGGAGTTTGACGCGCTCGAGGGGCTCCTCTTCTCGTCGTCGTACGACTGATCGCTCGGTTCGGCCCCGTGGCAACGGGCACTCGCACAGGCCGGTCGCGAGTCACCCTGATATTCCTGCTGCTCAGTTCGGCGACCCTGCTTACGCTGGACGCCCGGAACTTTGAGCCCCTCCAGCGCACCGAGGAAACCCTCTCCGATCTGATCTCCCCGTTGCGGTCGGGGGCAGATCGACTATTCGAACCGGTCGGCGACGCCTGGACCGGCGTCACTGGCTATGACGAGCTGGAATCCGAGAACGAGCAACTGCGACAAGAGCTGCAAAAGCTCGAAGGCCAGAGGATTCTGGACTCCGATGCGGCCCTTCGCCTGGAATCGCTGCTTGACGAGCTGGGCCTGCCCTACGTACAGGACATCCCCAACATCGTGGCCGAGGTGATTACCGCCAACGTGGGCAACTTCGACCGCTATTCGGTCCAGATCAACCGGGGTGCTGAAGACGGGGTCCGCAACGGGATGCCGGTGGTCACCAGAGGTGGGCTCATCGGCCGGATCGACGGCGACCCCGGCCGTCGGCACTCCCAGGTGGCGCTGATCACCGACCCCGGCTTCGAAGTGGGCGTGTTGGTGGTGGGCTCCGACGACGTAGCTCTGGCCTCGGGCGGCGGCCACGACGAGCCGCTGGTGGTGGGCAAGGGGCTGGAGATCGACACCGAGGTAGAAGTTGGGGACGAGGTGGTTACCAGCGGTGTGGACCGCAGTCGCTATCCCGCCGGTATCCCTATAGGCACCGTCACCGAGATCGACTATGACGAAGCCCGCCTATTCCAGATACTCACCGTGAACCCCTCGGCCAGCACCGACAACCTGAGCTTCGTGACCATTCTGCTCTATGACCCCCTGGCTGAAGAATCATGACCAAGACAGTCGTGATGGCAATTGAAGGGGCATTTCCCTGCGATTTCCGGGGGCAAGAAGCATGAGCATGGTCAGTGCGTACGCTCGAAGCACCCTGTTCTTGATCACTGCGCTGGTGCTTCATCTGGCTTTGTTCTCCGATCTGCGGGTGCTCGGGGTCGCCCCCGAGGTACCCCTGGCCATCGCAGTCACTGCCGGCCTCGTCGGCGGACCCGAGCGGGGGGCGATCGCCGGCTTTGTCATCGGCTTGGGCATCGATCTGTACCTGCCCACGCTGTTCGGCCTCTCTGCGCTCATCTACACCGTGTGGGGGTATGCCGTGGGGCTGCTGGAAGAGCGGATTTTCCGCAGCGCCTGGTGGATAAACGTGCTGATCGCCGCGGTTGCCACCGCCGGCGGGCTGCTGGTGTACGCGGTACTGGGTGAACTGCTGGGAGAAGCCAACCTCTACACCGACCGCCTGTATGTGGTCATGGGGGTGGCTGCTGCCTACAACCTGGTGCTGAGCCTGCCCCTTCTGGGCTTGTGGCGCTGGTCTTGGCCGAGGCTTCTGGGAGAAGAGCGGTGAGCCCCGAGTCGCTTCGCTTGAGGCTCAGCTTCCTGGCCTTGTTGGCCTTGTTGGCATTCGGTGCGCTGGTGGCTCGCCTGTGGTTCCTCCAGGTTTTGAGCTCGGAGGAGTTTGAGGCCCAAGCGCAATCCAACACCGTTCGAGTGCTCTACGAACCCGCTCCTCGGGGGCGGATCTTCGACCGCAACGGCAATGTGCTGGTGGACAACCGGGAGTCGTTGGTGGTGACGGTGGACCGGTTCACATTCGACACCGAGTTCGACGAGGACGGGCAAGAAGCGCTGGTTCTGCGCCTGGCCACCGAGATCAGCCGGGCCGGCCGACTCACCAAGGTGTTCGAGATCAACGACGCGTTGGGCGATTCTCGTTTCGGCCCCCTCGATTCGGTGCCGGTGGCCGACGACGTCACCGAGAACTTTGAGATCATTCTGGCTGAGCGGGCCGATGAATTCCCCGGCGTGGGCACCGACCTCCGCAGTGTTCGCACCTATCCCTATGGCGACCTGGGTGCCCACATTCTGGGCTATGTCTCCCTGCTCAGCGAGGAGCAGTACGAGCTGGTGGCCGATGATCCCAAGACCTACCGGCGCAATGACGAGATCGGGCAAACCGGCATAGAGGCGTCATTTGAGTCAGTGTTGAGAGGCGTTCCCGGTTTCACCCGGCTGGAAGTGGACAACGTCGGCGATCCGGTGCGGGTGATCGAACAGGTCGATCCGGTTGCCGGAGCCGATGTCCACCTCACCTTGGACATCGACATCCAGGCCATGGCTGAGAAAGAGCTCTTGGCCGGTTTGGGCGAGGCCCGCCAGCAAGAGACCGATGATCCGAACGATCCCCCGTTCAAGGCTCCCGGCGGCGCCATGGTGGTGCTGGATCCCAACGGATCAGAGGTGCTGGCGATGGCGTCGTTCCCCACGTACTCGCCCAGCGAGTTTGTCAGCGGCTTCTCCGACGATCGGTGGGCAGAGCTCCAGGACCCCAACAACCACCAGCCGCTGCACAACCGGGCTCTGGCCGGCATCTACCCCCCTGGGTCCACATTCAAGCTGTTCACTGCCTATGCCGCGATGAACAGCGGCGTAATCGGCCCCCGGGGGGTGTTGGACACGCGCACGCTCTACGAGGACACCGGGGTGTACGTGGTGCCGTCCTGCGAGGAGGACGTGATCGCCTCGTGTACCTTCAAGAACGCGGAAGAGGCCATCTATGGGCCGGTCGATCTGATTCGAGCCATCACCGTGTCGTCCGACGTGTACTTCTACTACTTGGGCGACACCATGGACCGGGCCGACCGCTTCGATCGGGAGGGCATCCAGCGGGCTGCGGTGCTCTTCGGCTTTGGCGCTCAGTCTGGCATTGCGCTGCCTGGCGAGGGAGTGGGCCGGGTGCCCTCCCCATCGGCGGCTGAGGCCGCAGGAGAGCCCTGGCGAACCGGTGATTCCATCGTCTTGGCCATCGGACAGGGCGTGCTGGGCGCCACTCCGTTGCAGCTGGCCAATGGCTATGCCGCGTTCGCCAACGGGGGCACGCTGTATGCCCCCAAGATGGTGGAACGAGTTGAGAACCCGGTCACCGGAGAAGTGGTGCAGGCCTTCGCCGACCGGGTGCTGAACCAGGTTTACTTGCCCAATTCCATCCGGACTCCGATCCTCCACGGCCTGCTCGGAGTTACCAGTGAGCTGGAGGGTACCGCCTACTTTGCCTTCGCAGGATTCCCCCATGAAGAGTGGGAAGTGGCGGGCAAGACCGGTACCGCCGAGGTGGTGGGCAAGGCCGACAACTCGCTGTTCGCCGCCTTTGGTCCCAATCCCAACCCCGAGTACGTGGTTGTGGCGATCATGGAGGAATCGGGCTTCGGAGCTTCCGTGGCCGCCCCCGCAGTTCGCCGTGTGTTGGAACCCCTTGCCACCGACTCGGTGCCCGCGGTGCGCACCATTGACGATCTCGCCGACTTGAGCGGGCCGGTTGAAGGCTCGGAGTCCGAAGAGGATGGAGTGGATGCTTCATCAGGAGGTGCAGCCTGATGGCGGTCATCTCCATAGAGGAGCGCCGGTCCCGAGAACTGGACCCCCGGAGCAGCCCGTACGCGCCGTGGATGCACATAGACGTGCTCTTGATTCTGGCCGCGGCTGGTTTGGCCGCCATCGGGGTGGGGGCCATCTACAGCACCACTCGAGGACGAGATCCGGAGAATTTCGACACCTTCTTCTTGGAGCGCCAATCGCTGTTCGCGGTGGCCGGGGCGCTGTTCATGGTGTTCGCGGCGTGGGTCCCGTATCAGGAGCTGGCAAAATTCGCAGTGGCCATCTACGGAGTGGGCATTCTGGCGCTGATCGTGGTGCTGGGTCCGCTGGGCGAAGAGGTCAACGGCGCCCGATCGTGGTTCCGATTCGGCGACTTCCAGCTTCAGCCCTCGGAGTTTCACAAGCTCGCGGTGATCGTCGCCGTGGCCGCGTTCTTGTCCCGCTACGAAGACCATATGAGCGCGCCCCGAGTGTTCTTTGCCGTGGGCATTGTCGCGTGGCCAGGGCTACTGGTTCTGCTCCAGCCCGATGTGGGAACGGCGCTGATCTACGTGTTCATCGGATTCGTGCTGCTGCTCATCGGCGGCATCCGCTTCCGCCAGGTCATCGGCATCGCCCTGATCGCCACCACCGTGGTGGTGCTGATGGTCAACTCCAACATGCTGGAGGAATACCAGACCAACCGGCTCCGAACCTTTGTCGACCCCACCACCGGCATCACCGAGGCCGGTTTCCAGCAGCGCCAGGCCCAGATCGCCATCGGCAACGGCGGGGTGCATGGAACCGGCTACGGCGAGGGTTCTCAAACGCTGAGCGGCTTGGTGCCCCAGCAGCACACCGACTTCATCTTCACCGTGATCGGCGAAGAGTTCGGCTTCGTCGGTGCGGCCACCACCCTGGGTCTCTATGCCCTCCTGCTCCTGCGGATACTCCAAGCCGCCCGCCTGGCCAAAGACCGGTTCGGGGCGCTGATCTGCTCCGGGGTCTTCGCCATGATTCTGTTCCAGATGTTCGAGGCGGTGGGAATGACCCTCGGTATCACCCCCATCACCGGCATTCCTCTGCCCCTGGTTTCCTACGGGGGCTCTTCGGCCATCGCCACCCTCATTGGACTCGGTCTGGTGCTCAACGTGCGCATGCGGCGGTTCACCTGAGCGAAGCAAACCGAGGAGCAGTTTGTCTGAACTGGTTCTGCCGTTTCTTTGCCCAAGGGTAGATTGGTGCTGATGTCGCTTTGGCCAGAATTGGAGCGGGTGCTGCCCGAGGTGTCGAAGCCGGCGCGCTACATCGGCGGCGAAGGCGGGATGGTGGAGCCGGAGCACCACCCGTCAAAGGTGGCGTGGCTGCTGGCCTATCCCGACACCTACGAGATCGGCCTGCCCAATCAGGGTCTTCAGATCCTCTACGAGATTCTCAACGAGCAAGACGATGCGGTGGCCGAGCGGGCCTACGCCCCCTGGGTAGACATGGAAGCAGAGATGCGGGCCGCGGGCCTCCCGCTGTTCTCGGTCGACACCCACCGCCGGGCGGCAGACTTCGATGTGCTGGCGTTCAATCTGTCGGCCGAGCTGGTGTACACCAACTTGCTCAACTGCATCGACTTGGCCGGGGTGCCGGTGCGCGCCGAGCGCCGGGCCGATGGCGACTTGCTGATCGGCGCCGGGGGGCACTGCACCTACAACCCCGAGCCGCTGGCCGACTTCGTCGATTTCTTCGTGCTGGGCGACGGCGAGGAGGCAGTGTCGGAGATCAACGCGGTAGTCCGCGATTGGAAGAGGGCCGGGAAGAGGTCGCGCCAGGCAGTGCTGCGAGAATTGGCCGCGGTCGAGGGCGTATATGTTCCGTCGCTCTACGACGTGGCCTACGACGGCCCCGCGCTGGTGTCGATCACGCCCCGGTTCGCCGATGTGCCCGCGGTGGTGGAAAAGCGCACCGTGGCAGATCTGGCCGCCTGGCCCTATCCCAAACACCAGCTGGTGCCGCTCACCGAGGTAGTCCACGACCGGCTCAACGTAGAGGTGTTTCGGGGCTGCACCCGGGGGTGCCGCTTCTGCCAAGCGGGGATGATCACCCGCCCGGTGCGGGAGCGGCCCTCAGAGCAGGTCCGAACCATGGTGGCTGACGGCTTGGCCCGATCCGGCTATGACGAGGTGGCGTTGACATCGCTGTCTACTGCCGATTTCAGCGGAATCGAGGAGGTGGTGGCGGCCACCATGGACTGCGGTGCCGGCGAGGTGTCGGTATCGCTGCCCAGCCTGCGGGTGGACGCCTTCACCGTAGGACTGGCCGCCCAGATCCAGCGGGCCCGGCGCACGGGATTGACATTCGCACCTGAAGCCGGTTCGTGGCGGATGCGCCAGGTGATCAACAAGCTCATCGATGAGCGCGATCTCTATGGGGCAGTGGAGTCGGCCTTCTCCCAGGGTTGGCGGCGCATGAAGCTCTACTTCCTCACCGGGCTTCCCACCGAGACCGATGTGGACACCCTGGCTATCGGGGAACTGGCCCGCAACTGCGTGGAGCTGGGCAAGTCCCACACCAAGAACCCCTCGGTGACGGTGTCCCTGGGCGGGTTCGTGCCCAAACCGTTCACCCCCTTTCAATGGTTCGGCCAAAACACGGTGGCCGAGCTCCAGCGCAAGATCTTCTTGTTGCGCGACGACATCAAGCGGAACCGGGGCGTCCAAATGAAATGGCACGACCCCAAGGCCAGCTTGATTGAGGGCATTGCCAGCCGCGGCGACCGCCGCATCGGGCGGGTCATCGAGGAGGTGTGGCGGCAGGGCGGCACCTTCCAGGAGTGGTCCGAGCACTTCGACTACGACCGTTGGACGCAGGCCATGGCCAAACACGGCCTTTCGGTGGACTGGTATGTGCACCGGCACCGCACCGAAGACGAGGTTCTGCCCTGGGATCACCTGTCGGCGGGTCTGCACAAGGACTTCTTGTGGCAAGACTGGCGGGACGCCCTCAATGAGGTGGGCTTGGAGGACTGCCGGTGGACCCCGTGCTATGACTGCGGAGCCTGCACCGGCTACAGCATCGAGCACATTGTGGCCTCTGCGGTTCCGCCCGCCGGGGGCAGTCAGGGCACTGGCCAAATCCCCACCAACTACCAGCCCCCCACCGCGGTGGCCGTGCAGCTCTCCGGCGTGGGCGCCAGGGCCTCGTCGTGATGATGGGCGTTTGGACGGCTGATCTGAGGGTTTTCGAGCTGGGGGCCATGTCGTGAATCCAAACGAGGCGCCGCGTACACGGATTCGGCTGCGGTACAGCAAAGCCGGGCGCATTCGGTTCACCAGTCATCGGGATGTGGCCAGGATTTGGGAGCGCTCCTTGCGGCGAACCGGGCTGCCAGTGGCTCAGACCGAGGGGTTCTCGCCCCGGGCCAAGCTGCACTTCGGGCTGGCGTTGGCCACCGGATATGAGTCGGACGCCGAGTATCTCGATGTTGACTTCAAGCGCGCCGATGTCGAGGTCAATAGAGTTCTGGAAGCCCTGGTCAGCGTGTTGCCCGATGGAATCGCCGTTACCGGAGCCTCGGTGCTGAAGCCCGGCACGATTTCGTTGCAGCAGGCGGTCACCAGCTGCGACTGGGACATCGAACTGGTGGATGTGACCGCCGACGATCTCGCACGATGGGTGGATCGGGTGTGCGGGGCGGCTACGCTTATG